>JAQUXV010000037.1:0-10907 GCA_028692205.1 Eubacteriales bacterium | reverse complement strand
TCACTCTCTGCCCTATTTACCTTGACAAAAGAACTCGTTTTGATATACTTACCATAATATGGTATTTCATTCAAGGAACAATTAAAAAGGAGTGTAGGCAAATGTTTGAGAACGCAAGCGCGAAAATCAAGGTATGGGCGAAAATCGTTACTTGGATCGGCATTTTTGCATCCGTCATCGCAGGCTTTGTAATGATCTCCGGCGGTGCCTCCATGGGGTATTACTATGCCAGAAGTTCGATGGTTGTCCCCGGCATCCTGATTATGGTAATCGGTTCTCTGCTTTCCTGGGTAAATGGACTTTTCATTTATAATTTTGGCGATATTGCCGGCCATGCCGACTCGGTTCACGCCGATATGGATCTTCTACTCGCGCAAAATAAAGCGCAGATGGACGATCTGCTTGCGGCGGTGCGTTCGCTTGAGAAGTACAAGGCGGAATAAGCCTTTAGCACTTGCAACCTGCCATATCTTATGCTATAATTTCTCCAATCCCGGACATGGTCCGGGCCAAAGGCGATGACGAAGACCAAAGCCCGCGCCTTTGCGGTTTTCAGAGAGGGAAGCGTTTGCTGCAAGCTTTCCATTCCGCAAGCGGGAAATTCCCTTCCGATGCCGTTTCGCCGAAAGCGCAAGCCTGTAAGCAAAACCGGGGATCAGCACACCCCGTTAACAAGCGAGAGCATTCTGCGGGTAACCGCAAGATGGAATTTGGGTGGTACAACGCGGCTTTATGCCTTCGTCCCATGCGTACGCAATGGGGCGAGGGCTTTTTTCGTACCGAAAAAAAGCCGCTTCTCAAATTCGGACACGTTCTCATTCTCAAAGGAGGAAGAGCGAATGGCTGTTACGGATACCTTGTTGGGAATCAAACAAAAGGCGAGCGAGGAGCTTGCGCAGGTCGACGGCACCGCCGCGCTGGATGCGCTGCGGGTGCGCGTGCTGGGTAAAAAAGGCGAGCTGACCGCCCTGTTAAAGGGCTTGGGCCAGCTTTCGCCGGAGGAGCGCCCCGCGGTGGGCGCGCAGATTAACGAAGCCCGCACGTGGCTGACCGAGCAGATGGACCAGACCGCCGCGCGCTTGCGCAGGCTGGAGCGGGACGAGGCTTTGAAGCGCGAAACCATCGACGTTACCGAGCCGCGCCCGATGCCGAAAATCGGCGCTTCCCACCCGATCACGCTGGTGATGAACGACCTCATCGAGTGCTTCACCGGCATGGGGTTCGAGGTGATGCAGGGCCCCGAAGTGGAGCTGGACCATTATAACTTCGAGCTGATGAACATTCCCAAAAACCATCCGGCGCGCGACGCGCAGGATACCTTCTACATGGACGACAACGTGGTGCTCCGCACGCATACCAGCCCCATGCAGGCGCGCGCGATGCTCACCCGCAAGCCGCCCATCCGCATCATCTGCCCCGGCCGCGTGTACCGCGCCGACGAGGTGGACGCCACGCACAGCCCCGTATTCCACCAGATGGAAGGGCTGGTAGTGGACGAGCACGTCACCATGGCCGATCTGCGCGGCACGCTGGATGCGTTTGCCAAGCACATGTATGGGCAGGACGTCTCCACCCGGTTCCGGCCGAGCTTCTTCCCCTTCACCGAGCCGAGCGCCGAGGTGGACTTAACCTGCTCCGCCTGCCACGGCAAGGGCTGCCGCATCTGCAAGGATACGGGCTGGATCGAAGTGCTGGGCAGCGGCATGGTGAACCCGCGCGTGCTGGAAATGTGCGGCATCGACAGCCAAAAATACAGCGGCTTCGCCTTCGGCATCGGCTTGGAGCGCCTCGCGATGCGCCGTTACGGCATTCGCGATATGCGTTTGCTTTACGAGGGCGACGCGCGGCTGCTGGGCCAGCTGCGCTGACGGGCGAAGGGAGGAAAACGATATGAAATTATCCATGAATATGCTTCGGGATTATGTGGAAATTCCCGTAACCCCCAAGGAATACGAAAGCCGTATGATCATGTCCGGCACCGCCGTAGAGGGCGTGGAAGAACTGGGCGCGGAGATTAACAAGGTAGTCGTTGGCCGTGTGCTGACCTGTACGGATGTGGAAGGCACGCACCTGCACCAGTGTACCGTGGACGTCGGCGGCGAAATGCCGCTGGAAATCGTCTGCGGCGCGCCCAATGTGGCCGCGGGTGTTCTGGTCCCTACGGCGTTGGACGGCGCCACGCTGCCGGGCGGCATGACGATTAAGAAAAGCAAGCTTCGCGGCATGACGAGCGAAGGCATGCTCTGCGCCGCCACCGAACTGAACGTGCCGGGCGAGCTGTACCCTAGCGTCGGCGACGAAGGGCTGTTGATTTTCAATGAGGATTATCCTGTCGGCAGCGACGTAAAGCCCATTCTGGGTCTTAACGATGCGACGGTGGACTTCGAGATCCTCGCCAACCGGCCGGATTGCCTGTGCGCGCTCGGCGTGGCGCGGGAAACCGCCGCGGCGCTCGGCACCGCGTTCCAGGGCCCGAAACTGGACGTGAAGGAAGCGGGCGGCGATATCCATAACGAAGTGGATATCCGTGTGGAAGATCCCGATCTTTGTCCCCGCTACGCCGCGCGCGTGATTAAAAATGTGCGCATCGGCCCCAGCCCGCAGTGGCTGCGCCGTTATCTGTACGGCGCTGGGCTTCGCTCCATCAACAACATCGTGGACATCACCAACTTCGTAATGATTGAATACGGCCATCCCATGCACGCTTTCGACCTCAGCAAGGTGCGCGGACGTAAAATCATCGTACGCCGCGCGCACGAGGGCGAAACCCTTACCACGCTGGACGGCGAGCAGCGCGGTCTGCGCACCGACGATCTGGTAATCTGCGATGAGAGTCGCGCCACCGGGCTTGCGGGCATCATGGGCGGCGAGGAAAGCGAGATTATCGAAGGTACCACCGAGGTTATGTTCGAATGCGCCAGCTTCGACCGCACCGCGATCCGGCTGACCAGCCGCGCGCTGGGCATGCGCACCGAGGCCAGCGGCCGGTTCGAGCGCGGCGTAGCCCCCGCGACCGTGATGGACGCGCTGAATCGCGCCTGCATGCTCGTAAACCTGCTGGACGCTGGCGACGTGGTCGGCGGCTGCATTGACCTGTACCCCAACCCCGAAACCCAGCCAACGCTGACCGCGAGCGTGGCTCGTATTTCGGAGCGCGCGGGCGTGGAAATTCCCGCCGAGGCCATGGTGGAAATTCTGGAGAAGCTTTTCTTCAAGGTCTCGCGGAACGGGGATACTCTCACCGTTACGCCGCCCCCTTTCCGCAGCGATGTGGAGGGTGAGGCGGACCTGTGCGAGGAAGTGCTTCGTATCTATGGGTTCAACCATATCGGCTGCACCCGTCTGCGCGGCGAAACCACGCAGGGCGGCACCACGCCGATGTTGAAGCTGATCAACCGCATCGGCCGCATTCTGCAGGGCATGGGCTATATCGAGATTATGAATTACAGCTTTCTGAGCGTGAAGCAAATCGAAAAGCTGGGGCTTCCGGAAGGCGACCCCCGCCTCGACCCGATGGCGATCCGCAATCCGCTGGGCGAAGACACCGCCGTGATGCGCCCGACGCTTGCGCCGGACATGCTGAAAACCCTGTCTTTCAACATGAACCACGGCACGGCGGAAGCCAGCCTATACGAAGCGGCGGCGGTATTCGACCAGCACCAGCCCACGGCGGAAGGGCTTCCGGCGGAAACACAAACCCTTTGCCTCGGCAGCTACGGCGAAAACGCGGATTTCTTCTCCGTACGCGGGGCGCTGGATGCGATCCTGTACGCAGAGGGCGTCCATTGCGAGGTAGAACCCGGCGCGGACGCATACTACCATCCGGGCCGCAGCGCCAGACTGGTAAACGGCGATACCGTATATGCGCAGGTCGGCGAGATCCACCCAGATGTGCTGGAAGCCTTCGACCTTCCCAAGCGCGCTGTGCTGGCGGAGTTGAACCTGCAGGCGCTGCTGGACAACGCCGTGCCCATGGGCGAGCTTTCGCCGCTCCCCCGTTATCCCAGCGTCGCGCGCGATCTTGCCCTTGTGATGGACGATGCCGTTGCCGTCGGCCCGCTGATGGCCGCCATGCGCCGCGCGGGCGGCAAACTGCTGGAATCCATCGAGATGTTCGATGTCTACCGCGGCGCGCAGGTCGGCGAAGGCAAAAAGAGCGTCGCCTTCTCGCTGGTATTCCGTGCGCCCGATCACACCCTGACCGAGCCGGAAATCACCAAAGCCATGGAAAAAGTGCAGCGCAGCTGTGCCGCGCAATACGGCGCGGTGATCCGCTGAGCCGGAACCTTCCAGTGACCCGTACAATGCCGCAAAGGGGCGGGAAGCAGTTGCTTCCCGCCCTTTACCGTTAAAAAGAGTTGCTTTTACCACTTTTTCAATTCGCGAGGGTTGTTTGCAGGCAAGCCACAAGCACCGCGCTCAACCGGCAAAGCCGATCGATACAAATGCCAGCGGAAGGCGTTGGTCCTCCGCTGGCACTTATAAAAATGAGCTCTTTTCCAAGCTATGGGCAGGAAGCAGTTGCTTCCCACCCCTCGTCGTTTCGCTTATGATATGCTGATAGGTGCCCGGCCGGTCCGTTCGAAAAAGCCCCGAATACAGAAAGGCACGCCCAAATGGGGTGAGCATGCACGCATATACGCGTGACAACCCCGTTGTGGCCGTGCCAAAACTGTAGTCGAGGCTTTTATAACAGGCTGGCAGCGATCAACCGCCTTCGGTCTTCTTTTTATACCGCCGGGTCATCACCCGCGCCAGCAGGCTGAAGCTTAACACCATAATCACCAGCACCGCGGCGGAAAAATTGGCAATCGCCTCGGAGTTGGGGTTCAGCGAACCTTCGGTACGCATAGCCCAGATGTGAAGTGCCAGTGTCTCGCCGGGCCGGAAGGGGTTCAGCGGGCAGGTGGGCGACGCCAGATTCCAGTTGGCCCAGTTGATGTTCGTGCTTTGGCCCGCCGTGTACAACAGCGCTGCCGCTTCGCCGAAACCGCGGCCCGCGGCCAGAATCACGCCGGTCACGATGCGCGGAAAGCAAGCGGGCAAAAGCACCTTGGTGATCGTGCGCCAATGCGTGGCACCCAACGCCATACTGCCCTCGGTGTAGCCCTTCGGCAGCGAACGCAGCGCGTCTTCCGTGGTGGTGGTAATGAGCGGCAAGCTTAATATGGAAACCGCCAGCGCGCCCGCCATCAGGTTCCACTTTGCGCCCGTCATCAGAATGAACACCAGATAGCCGAACAGGCCGACTACGATGGACGGCAGCGACGACAGCGATTCGATGCTGACACGCAGGAACGCCGTCAGCTTATTGTCTCCCGCGTACTCCGCCATATAGATACCGGCGGCGATCCCCAGCGGAACACAGATGACCAGCGAAAGAAATACAAGGTAAACCGTGTTGAAAAACTGGTTTCCGATGCCATGGCGGTTAAACTGCAACAGTTCCGGGTAAAAATCCGCCACACCTTTGATGATAATGTATCCGGCCAGCACGATCAACAGCAGGATAAAGAAGCCGCCGACCGAATAGAACACCCCCGTCATGGCGGTGTCGATCCGCCTGGCACGTGTGTTGGTTCTTTTAATTTTGCGGCTGTCCATGGCCTTTATCATGATTTCTGTTCCCCCTTCTTGGAAATCATGTGGATGAGCAAGATAAAGAACATGGAGAACAGGAACAGCAGCAGCGCCATCGTCCACAGCGCTAAGTTCTGCTCGCCTCCGTTGGCCGAGTTGCCCATATCCGCAGCGATGGCCGCCGTAAGGTTATTGGTGGGCGACAGCAGGCTTTTGGGGAACGCTCGCGTTTTGCCGATCACCATCGCCACCGCCAGCGCTTCACCGAACGCGCGGGCCAAACCCAGGATCACGCCCGTTAGGATGCCGGGGCCGGCGGCGCGCAGCACAACGCGGTAGATTACCTGCCACCTTGTGGAGCCAAGGCCGTATGCGGCGTCCCGATATTCCTGCGGCACGCTCCGAATGGCGTCCGCCGCGACGGTCGTAATGGTGGGAAAAATCATCACCGCCAGCACGATGCTTGCCGCCAGCACGGAATAACCGCCCATCCTTGCGTGGAACGTATCCCGGATAAACGGCACCAGAATCGTAAGCCCGATCCAGCCGTATACCACGGAGGGAATCCCTACGAAAATTTCCACAGACGGCTGCAGGAGTTTGCTGCCCATATTGGGGGATATCTCGCTCATAAAAATCGCCGCGCCGAGGCTGAATGGCGCAACAAAGAGCAGGGCCAGCCCGCAGGTAAGCAGCGAACCGACAATGTAGATCGCCGCGCCTACGCTTCCTCCGCCGTCGGTAGCGTTGTCCGTCGGCGCCCATTGGGACGAGAACAGAAATTCAAACACCGTATGGTTGAACTTCGTAAAGGTTCCCGTACCTTTAACGATCAGGAATACGCTGATAGCCAAGGTGAGCAGAATGATGAACAGGCCGCAGGCCGTCACCATACCGCGGCCCCAGCGTTCATTCCGCAGCAGTTTGGCCGTCTGGCTCCGCTCCGGTTTCCCTTTGGCAAGTTGTGTCACTTTAGCGCCTTCTTTCAACACGCAAGTACCAGACAGGCATGACGATGCCTGCCTGGTACGGTACGTTTATGTGAACGTACGGGGTTTGGTTGCTTATTCGTGGGTCGCGATCGCGGCGTCGCTGAGCTTGGAGGAAGCGCCGTAGCCCATCGCTTCGATGTTGGCGGAGAACTCTTCGCTCATCATGTAGTTGATGAACGCCTGAGCGGCTTCGCTGCCATCACCCTTGGTGTACATGTGCTCGTAGCCCCACACAAGGTAGGTGCCGTTGTAGGTGTTCTCAAGCGAGGGCTCCACACCGTTGATGGACACGGCCTGCACGGCGTCGTTGTTCACAAGGTAGGAGAGGGCCACGTAGCCGATCGCGCCGGCGTTGTTTTCCACGGTCTCAAGCAGCGTGCCGGAGTCGTCGGTTTCCAGCGCCTGGTTGGAGGCTTCTTCGGTGTCGTTCAGAGCCCAGGTCTTAAACAGGGCACGGGTGCCGGAGGACGTAGGCCGGGTTACCAGCAGAATGTCTTCGTCGGGGCCGCCAACTTCGCTCCAGTTGGTCACTTTCGCGGTGAAGATGTCGATCAGCTGTTCGGACGTCAGGTCGGTCACGCCCAGATCCTTGTTTACGACAGCCGCCATGGTAACAGTGCAAACTTTGTGGTCAACCAGTCCGGCAGCGGCATCCGCTTCCAGTTTCTGCTCGGCGAACACATCGCTGTTGCCAATGTCAACGGCGCCGTCGGCAACCTGCTTGAGGCCCTGGCCGGAACCGCCGCCGTTTACCAGTACGGAGCAATCGGGGTTTTCATCCATAAAGAGGTCGGCGGCAGCCTGCGCAAGGGGCAGCAGCGCGGAAGAACCCGCGGCCGTCACGGTGCCGGTGATCTGGGTTTCCGCAATGCCGGTCGTGCCAAAAGCCATCAGGCTGATGCACAGCACCGCGCTCAGTACCATCGTGATTGTTTTCTTCATAATCTTTCCTCCTCAAATCTTGGTCCTTTGTACAATCAAATTATTGCACCGGAATGATTTTCTTGCCATCATGTTTCTGTAAGACATTTGTTAAGTTCACGTAAAATCGTATTCGCTCTCAAATGTGGTTTTTTTACGAATTGTTAAAAACAGGTATTGCCGGAAGCTGTTTCACATTCACCCCAGGCGCTGCAAAATCGTCTCCATCCCGCTTTGCCGAATTCGCCGTCTTCTTCGGCAGCGGAAAACAACGCTGATAAACGCCCTTTCCAAGCCGCGCCATTCGGGCCTGGAAGGGCGCTATAAGTTGCTGCCTGTTTTCAAAACCTTACACCATCCGTTCGCCTGTCGTACACTTTTGCAAGGTAGTCTGTTTTTGCTTTACAAGGCATTAAAAAGCTGTTATGATTCGGTCGCTGTGTAAGCGATAGGAGGCATTTGGTTTGAGTTTGTACATCGAGCCGATTTTAACCGCGGCATGGATATTCCCCTTTGTGGCGGCGTTTATAACCCTGCCGTATATGTTGGTTCAATATCGCCGCTACGGCGCGATCCTGCTTTTGCGTACGGTCATTCTATATTCATTTATACTGTACCTGATGTGCGCCTATTTTCTGACCATGCTTCCCCTGCCCGACCCCGAAACAGTCGCCTCCCTCACCACGCCTTACCTGCAGCTGGAGCCGTTTAAAGACGTCGTTACCTGGGTGCAAAAATCCGGCTTTGTACTTTCGCAGCCTTCAACTTGGCCCGGCCTGCTGATTAACCGGGATTTATTTGCCATTCTGGCAAACATCGTGATGACGATTCCGTTGGGGATCTATCTGCGGTATTATTTCGGATGCTCGTGGAAGAAAACGCTGCTGATCTCCCTGGGCGTCAGTCTGGTATTCGAACTTACGCAGCTCAGCGCGCTGTTCGGCATCTATCCCCGGCCCTACCGCCTCTGTGAAACCGACGACCTGATTACCAACACGCTGGGCGGATTGATCGGCTACCGGATTGCCAAGCCGCTGATGCGCTTTCTCCCTTCGCGGGAACGGATGGACGAAATTGCCTATGTCCGCGGCACGCATGTCAGCGTAACCCGCCGTGTAACGGCGGCTATTGTGGATTGGATGCTGTTGGGCGCGATTTTACTGCTGACGCTGGTTTTTGACCGTCCCTTACAAACGCTGCTCATCGGTAACTCGGTCTCCGTATGGGTTATCGTATTCGGCGTTCTTTACGTTTTACTGGTTACCCTATACTTTATGTTGGGTGAATGGCTGCAAAAAGGGCTTACCCTGGGCAAGCGGCTCACCCACATCCGTTTGGTGGACGCGCGGGACGGCAGCCGCCCGAAGCTGTGGCAGTGCGCCGTGCGCTATTCCTTGTTGTATTTCGGCTTTGCGCCGCTTCCCTTCGTAGCCCTGTTGTTCTTTTTCGGATCTATTAAATACGACGACACCAAAGGGCTTTGGCTTACGCTATGCATCCTGCTGATTCTTCTCTATGTCGCCTGTGTGGTTTGGATGGTTATCGGCGTGCTGAACCGGAGCAGCCAACTCCCCCATGGTGAATTGAGCAAAACCAGCAACATCAGCACTGTTCGCATCAAGGACGATTTACTCAGCAAGCTTTCCCGATACGCAAACGAAGACCGGTTTTTCCGCAAACCCCGTACGCCTGGCGGCCCTATGGCGGAGATGTAGTTTGCGCCGTATCGGGCGAAATCTCATCGGCCGTATTACCACGCGGCGTTTGCGTTTCAAGTCCGACGCTCTCAAAATGATCAGTTTTCCCGGCACGAAGGGCCGCCATGATGGCGGCCCTTCGTGCCGGGAAAACTGATTTATGTTCAATGTCCTCTGCGTTTTTCTTTCCGCTTTTCCTGTTTTTGCAGAAATTTCTGCTCCGCAAACGCGTCCCGCGCCTGCCTGCTGCTGGTTTTTCGCTCCGCTTTCCGTTGTTCATGCTGCAGTTTCAACGCCTGCTGCGCTTTGGTGCCGATTCCCGGGGCGGCCATGCTGCGCGCGGCGGCACGTTGCATACGCTTTATATTGCGTACGGCGGCTACACGTCTCGCGCCTTCCACCGGCGGGCTAAAACGCAGTTCCCAATACCGTTCCAGAAGGGTCGCATATACGTCGCTGTCCTTTGGTTCCGCACCGTACACCAGTCTGGCGGCCCGGGTGGTTCCCTCCTCCGTGCGCTCAAAAACGCCGGTCCAGAAGGGATCGTCAAAATAGACGGTCAGTTGGATCGTTACCATGGGGTATTCCTCCTATACTGTGGTTTCCCGCAAAGAACGGACAACCAAGGAGGCAGGTTACTGACGGTGCAATGCCGCGCCCACGACTACCAACGGGGCAGTGTTTTTATCTTTGCCCTATCAGCATACCGCGCGCCTGCAGAGATGTCAAACGCTTCCGGCCGCTTTGTTCTACGGGCTCGGAAGTGTTTGAACTAACATTCATATTTATTCGCTTACAAAGGGCATTCTGTGTTCGTTTACGAACATTCCCGTCAGTTTGGCTACGCCGAAGCGGCGGACAAAGTAATCGCACTTGCACAGCAGCAGATAGTAGATGTTCAGCCCGCAGCCGTACAGCGTTTCAAAGTTCGCCTGCCCTTTGGAGATAATCACATCCGCGTTTTCCAGCAGTTTTCTGGCGTCGTCGCTGATCTCCTGCCAGATGGTTCCGGCCAGGCCGCTACCGTTGCCCATAACGGGCGCAAGCTCCGTTATGCCGACGGTTTTCGCGTCCTCCACCGTCGCGTCGTTCAGCGTAGGCGCGCCGCGCACCATCACCGTGAAGTCTGTGTTCGGATACTGTTTCAACAGTTCCTTCAACAGCAGCTTATCCAGTACGATCTCCCCCGCATTATCCGTAACATACGCCACGCTGCGGGCGCTGGAAAGCTCCTGACGGAAACGGGTATATTCTTCCGGGTTCAGGGTTTCCCGCCGGATGTTGGCAAGCAGCTCGTCAAACAGTGAGTCGTTCACCTCGTGCTTCGCGCCAAAGTCGATATAATTTCCCACGCGCGCCAGCAGTATCGCCGTCGCAAGCGGATCGTCACTTTGAGCGATCACGTTTCGCAGGCGCGGCTCCAGCGCAAGCATGCGCTCGTTATAGATCCGCTTCAGCTCGGAAAAGTTTTTGGTCTTCCGCTCGCCGAACCGAGCCTTGAACACGCTGTCGATCTTCGCGTTTATCTGGGCGGCACAAAGAGAGGGATCGCTGTCGGCCACCAGCCGGAGCACTTCCCGCTGGTAAGCTGCTTTCTCCGCCGCGCCGGTTTCCGGCGGCACGGCCTCCAAATCGCGGTTTAACAGGCAAAGGATACATTCGGCGCAAGTCTGCACGTTCGAACCTCCCAAATGAAAACTTTCCCGGGCATCATACC
>JAQUXV010000431.1 GCA_028692205.1 Eubacteriales bacterium | reverse complement strand
TCATCGCGATGGACTCCGCCGAGTCAAGACAGGACACGAGTTTGTTGTCTACGACTTCAAAGTCCTTCGCGCCGAAGTTGGCGAATGTGGACATGTATGCGGGATGGATCGTGCCCCAGTCGCGCGCGCCGCGGAGAGCGAGAGGATAAGAATCGGGGCCGTTCCACTCTTTCAACGCTTCGCACACATCCAGCAGTTCGGCGTAGGTTGTCGGCGGGGTGAGGCCTTTTTCTTCAAAGATGCGTTTGTTGTATGCCAGGCTGTAGAGTTCGAAGCAGAGCGGCAGGCCGAGCTGCGCGCCTTCGCCGACGCTGTGCCCCGGAACGCCGTCCCAGCGCAGGGCGGCAATCGCGCTCTGGATCAGATCTTCAAAGTCATAATCGGGCGACACATCCTCCAGATATGGGGTCAGATCCTCTACGTAGCCCGCGGTGGAATAATCCCACAGCTGATAAGCGCCGGACATGAACAGATCGATGCTGCCGGTTTTTGAGGATAAGGCGGCCGTAACCTTGTCGAAATAGTTCGCCTCCGGCGTAACCGACGTTTCCACGGTAATGCCGGTCAGTTCCTCAAAGTCTTTAACCTTGCTGATGATGGCGGTAGACGTTGTGTGTTCTACGAAAGCAACCTGGATCGTTTCGCCTGCGTACTTTTTCCAATCGTATGTACCTTCCGCGTTCGCGGATACTACAACCATGGAAACAAGCATTGCAATGCACAGAGTAAGTGACAGCAACTTTTTCATCGGGTCTTCCTCCTTATATAATACTATTCCCCATTACATGGAGAATGGATTCCAAATGGAAAAAGGCTCTTTAAACGAACGACCGATCTGCTGACAGAATAACAATTTCAGCACAAGCGCACAATGCAAATCATTTCTGTTTCTTTTGCATCTATGCGTTTTTTATACAGAAGCCGATGAAGAGTTCAAAAAATCTTTCGGTTTTTTATATTTTTTTTTGATCTTCCTGCCTGTGGCGTTCGGGCAGCGTAATCTCGGCAGTGGTACCGTTTTTGTCGCTATGGTAGGTAAGCCCAAAGGGCTCGCCATAATTCAAACGGATGCGTTCACGCAGGTTGTTGATGCCGATATTCTTGAAACGGTCGCCTTTTGGCGGTTCCGCAAATACCTTTTCAACATCCATTCCCATCCCGTTGTCAATCACCTGAATATGCAGCGTCTGCCGGTCCAGAAAGGAGCGGATGGTAACCGTGCCCTGCGAATCCTTATGCGCAAAAGCGTGAAAAATACAGTTTTCAACCAGCGGTTGGAGCATGAAACGCGGCATCAGACAATCCAACGTTTCTTCCTCCGTGTCCAGCTTCAGGACAAAGCTGTCTCCATAGCGGTATTTCTGAACGCAGATATAGTTGTTCACGCTTTCGATTTCATCGGTCAGGGTGACGATATTGCCTTTCTCGCTCAGGTTGTAGCGCAGCAGATGGGTAAGCGCCGTCGTCATCTCCGCGATGTTGTCGACACTTTGGAGCATCGCCAGCCATTTGATGGAGTCCAGCGTGTTATACAGGAAATGCGGATTAATCTGCGCCTGAAGAACCTGAAGCTCCATATCGCTCTTCTTCTGGTTTTCCTCCAGCTCGAATTTCATATGATCGTCCAATTTTTGGATCATTTCGTTAAACGATTCGCCAAGCTTGCCCATCTCGTCCTTGCTCCGGATGTGGACGCGAACGTTCATATCGCCCTCCTCCGCCCGGTGGAACGCTTTGGAAAGCTTGGTAATGTTTTTGGTAATCACCCTTGAAAGCAGGTCGCTCAACAGAAAGCACACCAGTACCGTCACGGCGGTCACCCACGTCATAATATGGGAAAGGCGCTGGGTATCCTTCGTTATCCGGGACAGCGAAAGCATTCGTATAATATGCCAGTTCGGGTCTTTAATAGTGTTGGAAACAATGAACATTTCGGTTCCGAACACCGTGCCGGTAAACTCCATCTCGTCTTCTTCCATCAGCGCGGGATAATCGTCCAGCACCGAATCCAGCGTAATATTGTACGGATAGTTAAATAGAATTTGGCCGTCGTTGCCCACCATCATGGCCTTGTCTTCATTTTCGATTGAAGAAAGCGAAAACATTTCTTCCAGCGAGTCGTAATCGATATCAATAACATACGCCGCCAGCAGGTTAGCGGTTTCGATGTTGTAAATCGGAAAAACATACTCTACCACCCTGCGGTTTACCCCGGGATAGTATCCCAACTGGATTTCGCCGGTATAAAAACTTTTCTTCCGGATGTTATCACCATCAAACAGCGGCGCGCACAGCTCGCGAAGCGCTTTTTCATCCGCTGACGGGATGGAGGAAAAGAACTGCCAGTCCTTCGCCCCCAAAACGTGGATAGCCGAGAGGTACGGCGAATTATAAATCGTATTTTTTAGCAAATCCGACGCGGTATTCTTGACCTGAGAACGCTCATCCTTATCGCGCTGCTCCTTGTCACGCAGTATATCCAGCAGCTCCACATTGCTCTGCAGGTTGCGGGCCGCGCGTCGCACACTGTCGAACGCAAAATTAAAATTATCCATCGTCCGGTTGGTCGCTTCGACATTGTACTGCATCTCTTTGGTTTTCAGCATTGAATAGGCGGTTTGATAAATAAACGATATGATTCCCAAAACCGTCAGCAGCAGAAAAACCAGATTGATGACCAGCACCTTAAAGCGTATCGTGCGAAACATTATCTTTCCTCCTGTTTGCGCCGGTTGTACGGTTGTGCTATACTCAGTTTACAAATTGACGTTCACAGCTTTCCTTTCAACGGATAGGGGAGGACCTTTATGAAGCGCGTGCTCATTGCGGATGATGAGTATCTCGTCCGCCTTGGTTTGCAAACCACGATTGATTGGGAAGGCCACGGGTTCCAGATCGTGGGCCTTGCGGCGGACGGCACGGAAGCCATCCGGCTGTTTGCGGATA
>JAQUXV010000036.1:7339-13593 GCA_028692205.1 Eubacteriales bacterium | reverse complement strand
GTCAGCGAAAAGCGGACGATACCCGGCCGGGTGTAAACCTCCGTGCGGTCCGCGGAAGCAACCAGGTTCAAGTGCAGCACCTTGCTTGCGTCAATCGCCGTCAGCGTAAGCGGATCGGTGCTGAGCGATACTTCGGTGCCTGTGTTGTCGATTGCGGTGATGGTGAACTGGTAATCGGTCGTCTGCGTGAGCGTAATCTCTTTATCCAGCGTCAGCGTTCCGCCCGCGGCCAGCTCTTGATTGGTAAACACGTCTCCCAGCGTGGGGTCGGTAACGCGCAGGTTGGTATAGTCCACCGTACCGCTGTTTTTCAGTTCCAGCGTCAGCGTAATGGTGCCGTTTACCGCCACGCCCTTGGCGCTCGCCGTCAGTTTGGCGGTCATGGCCGCCTCCCCGTAGTGGATTACCTGCTCGTCCACATTCTCGGTCTGCACTTCTTTGGCGTCGCCGACTGTGTAGGTAATCACCGCTTTGCTGGTAAGGTCCTTCTTGCCCATGGTAACGGGGAACTTCACCTGCGCGGTGGCGCCGGCTTTCAGCTCGTCGGTAACGGTTACCTTTTTCTCGTTAATATCCTTATTTTCCTGAATCGTAATGTTTTTCAGCGATACCGTGCCGGTGTTTACGATGTCGTAACGCACCGTAACGGTCTGCCCGTCGCGCGCGGTGCCGGGGCTGATGGTGCGCTTCACTTCGATGCCGGATTTGGCTTCCGCCGTCTCCAGTTTGCCGCGGATCGGCTGGCTTTTTACTTCCCTTTCGCCGTTTTCATCATAAAGCGCATATTTTACAAAGAAAACAATCTGCCCGTTATCCAGCGTATGCTGGTTAACCTCCCAAGTGCCCGTCCAGGTTTTTACCTCGCCGGCCTTGAGCGTTACGGAGCCGTTGTCGCCAAAATCCGACACGACTTCGCTGGTTGGGTTGTACAGCGTAAGGGCTTCCTGCATATCCGTATCGCCCGAATTGGAAATGGTGATGGTCACCGAAACTTCGCCCGGCTCGCTGAGCGCGCTGGGCGAAACTTCCATGCTGCACACGATCGGATCGGTCTGCGCCAGCGCAGCGCCGCTGATCACCAGCGACGCAAGCAGCAACAACACCGCAAAGAGCAGTTTTCGTTTCATATTCGCTCGGGCGTTCAGGGGTACGCCCTTCCTCCCTTCGGCGGATCAATGCCGATTTTGCCATTTGTAGAATACGCCGCTCCGACTGTGCGGCAAGGCTGTTCAGCCCAGTACCGATCGCTCCGCCATATCGGCTTTCCAGACGCGGAGGTATGCTCGCACCGCGTGATAACCGGCATAGGCTCTCGGTCTATTGTAGTTCATCCATGCAGGCGTGTCAAGCAAAAACGCCCCTGAAAGCGTTTCAGCTTACGGAATACAACGTTTTACAGGTTTGAATTCCTTCCGTTCGCCGTCATATTGGCACAGTATTCCCGCAAGCCCTTGTTTTGCCGGGGCCGCGCTCACTTTGGCCCTGTTCCGCCCCGCAGCGGCGCGCTGTGAAAACGGGCGCGCCTATGATATAATAGGGCTGTTCCCTATCCTCAGCTTTACCTGTCAAGGGAGGACAACGCTTTGTATCAGCCGCCGTATGATCCCCGGGGGGAATACGATCCGGGCGAGAACGCCTATCCCGCCCAGAATGTTCCCGGCTACGGGGACGACCCCGCTTACCGGACGCCCCCGGACGACCGCGATTTTGACGCGCCCCGGAAATTTACCCTCTTTAAGCCCCGTCTCTCCAAACCGAACTTTATTCTTTCGGTGTTGGTGAATACGGTGCGCCTGATTATCATTGTTGTGGTGCTGGCCGGGCTGGCCGGTGCAGGCGCGGTGATCGGCATTGCGAAAGCTTACATGGAAACCGCGCCGACGCTCGACCTGGCAAAGCTCAGCGATCAGGATAAAACCAGCTTTATTTATGATGCCAACGGCAATGTGCTCACCGATTACAAGGGCACCGAAAACCGCGTCATGGTCAGCATTTCCGAAATGCCGACCAACCTGCAGCACGCCTTTGTGGCCGTGGAGGACGCGCGTTTTTACACCCACAACGGCGTGGACTTCAAGCGCATTGTCGGCTCGTTCGTAAAAAACTTTGTCTCCAATACCAACGAAGGCGGCTCCACCATTACCCAGCAGCTGATTAAAAACACGGTGCTCAGTAGCGAGCTGAGTTATAAACGGAAGATTCAGGAAGCCTATCTTGCCATGCAGCTGGAGACGAAATACTCCAAATCGCAAATCCTGGAATGCTACCTGAATACGATCTATCTGGGCGAAAACTATTACGGCGTGGAGGTTGCCGCCGAGGGCTATTTCGGCAAAAGCCTTTCCGATCTTTCGCTGCGCGAGTGCGCCATGCTCGCGGGGCTGACCAACAACCCCTACTACTATAATCCGCGCCGAAACTTTTACATTCGCCAGTCCGATACCACTAATTACCCGAAACTGACCAACGACCGTACCGACTACGTGCTCAAATGCATGTACGAGAACGAGTTTATTACCTATCAGGAATATCAGGACGCGCTGGTGCAAACGACCGCCAACGTGCTGCAAACCTCCTCCACCGAAGGCGAGGGCATGTACCCTTACGCCCATTACGTGGAATACGCGGTCAAGGAGGTTGTGGATGATTTTCTGAAACTGCGCGGGCTGGAGGATACCAGCGAGAACCGCAGCCTGATGGAAAACGAACTGCGCACGGGCGGTTACCACGTTACCCTGGCCATTGATACCGAAATACAGCAAACCGTGGAAGACACGCTGGAAAACTGGACAAAATACCCTGCCCTGCGCGACCCGGGCGACAAGGTTTATCGCGCGAAAAACAGCGACGGCAGCTACACCGAAATTGTCGAGCCGCAGGCCGCGGCGGTGGTGCTGGATTATCGAACCGGCGAACTGAAAGCCATCGTGGGCAGCCGCACCAAGCCCACCCAGCGGAAAACCCTCAACCGCGCCACCGACATGAACATGCCGGTCGGCAGCGCCATCAAGCCGATTTCCGTTTACGCACCCGCCATCGAGCTGGGCGCATCCCCCGCCAGCATCGCCTATAATATGCCCCTGCCCATCAGTGGCTGGACGGATGACAAAGGCAAGGATACCTGGCCCAAAAACTACGGCGGCGGCGGATATACCGGCCCCACCACGCTGCGCGTCGCCATGAAGCGCAGCCAGAACGTGAGCGCGGCTTATACGCTGATGAACATGGTCGGCGTGGACCGGTCGATGGATTATCTGCTCAAACTGGGGGTCGATCAGGATCACATCAACGCCACTCCATTCGGGCTGGCGCTGGGATCCAGCGGCATCACCCCCGTGCAGCTCGCGGTTGCATACGGAGTATTGGGCAACGGCGGCGTTTATCAGGAGCCGATTTCCGTACTCGGCATCTCCGACAGCGACGGCAACGTGGTTTGGGACAGCCATCAGCAGCAGGAACGGCGGCAGGTATTCCGCGCTTCCACGGCATGGCTGGTTGTGGATATGATGAAAGACGTCGTCAGCGGCGGCACCGCCACCAAAGCGAAAATCAAGGGCCAGACCGTAGCGGGCAAAACCGGTACCAACAGCGACCAGCGGGGCATCACCTTCTGCGGTATGACCGGTTGGTACTGCTCGTCTCTTTGGATTGGACACGACAATTACAAACCGCTTTCCTCCAAGGCTTCCGGCGGCAACAGCGCCTCGGTGCTGTGGCAAAGCTACATGTCCGCCATCCATAAACTAAAGAATCTGGACAACAAGGATATACTAGACGGCGATCCCGAAAGCTACGGCCTTACCAAAGTCACCACCTGCGCCGTCAGCGGACAATTAGCCACCGACGCCTGCCGCAACGACGCCATGGGCTACGGAACTGTGACCGATTACTGGTACACGCCCACCGTGCCCACCGTGCAATGCCAGATGCACCGCAGCATGGTCGTTTGCACGCAAAGCAATATGATTGCCGGTCCATACTGCCCCACCACCGACGTTCGGGGCGTTGTGGTGGTTCCGGAAGGGCACCCGCTTTATAAGTTCGTAAGCGATCCCACCTACGGGGATGTGCTGGCCGAATATTTGGGCTCCACATCGTATTGCACGCTCCACACCACCGCCTCTTCCGGCGGCGATGATGCCGTGGTGCAAAACACACTCATTCCCGACGCCCGCACGCTGATCCAGAGCGCGCAATCCCTGTTGAACGGGCTGGACAGCGGCAGCGACACCTACCTGAACATCATCGCGGCGATTACCACCCTGCAAAACCTGATCGACAGCGGTTCGCCCGGCAGCGCGGAGCTAGCTTCCGCCATGGGCCAGTTAACAAAAGCCATGGCGGCGGTGTATTAGCCGGGCAAAAGAGTTGTATCGGTCGCCATCATCCCCGAGCAGTGGCTGGACAGTGTTTCGACCCGTTGAAGCGTTTTCCGTCTACTTCGCTAAAAACCGATGCCGGTGAGTATCCTTCCATCGTCCTGATCCGAAGGTACAATGGTTTCGCTGCCGGAGTATCCGAGTCGCAGCGACAGGCAAGATTTTCGGAAAGAGACGTTACTATATTCGAAAAAGCTGTTTTAACGTTCGAATGAGCCTTTCCCCATTCCAGCTGAAACACGAAAATCATCACACAAAAGGCTCCGGCTGCAACAAGTAGGTGCAGCCGGAGCCTTCTATATCCACAATGATCAGAAAAGTGACTTCGTCACCGATTTGGTGGTTAGATTATGCCGAGCGCCATCAGGCTGCGGGGCAGGCTTTCCAGCGAGGGCCGAAGCGCTTCCGGATCCGGCGTGCTTGCCGTGGGAGCCACCCAGCCCAGCACCGCCGCGTCCGCCGCAGCCAGGAACCCGCCGTGCAGCCTTTGCGAAGCCGCCGCGATAAAAACGCGCATTTGCAAATCCGCTTCCGGCATCAGCGACGCGCTCTGTTCCTGCAGCGCCTGTTCCAGCCCGGTGAGCCACTTTTCACCTTCCGGCAGCAGGGTGGGCGTATCCGGGCGCAGCGCGGTTAACGACTCCAGCGATACGGGGCGGTTGGGGGTAACGCCGTTTTTCTCGCTCGCGCCCGCTTTCAGTTCCGGCACCAGCGCCAACGGAAGCGGCGCCATCGCCGCGCTTTCCCGGTCGGCCAGCCGGATGGTTTTATGCCCGTAGGCATACACCGCCGCACGGTTAGAAGCGCACACTTCCACCGTAGGCGTCCGCTGGCCGTTCTCCGTCAGCAGGCTGGCGACCGTAAGGCAGGTATCGCCTCGCGTAAAAGCCGCGACGCCCATCAGGCCCAGCCCTTCCAGCAGGGCGTGCGCACACTGCTCCGCCGCAAACAGCGTCTTGCCGTACAGAATAAACTCGTCAAACAACGCGAAATACAACAACAATTCGGTCGCTTCGTCCTCATTGCAGTCGAAGCCCGCACGGCCAAGCGCAGCGCGCACGGCATCCACCATCTCTTCCGGTGTGCGTTTCTCGCCGAAGGTCGGGGCAAGCGCTACGGTTTCACCGTCCGAAGCAAACAGCTTCGCGCCCTGCTGCGCAAGCGTCTCTATCGTTCTTGCCTGCGCTTCGTCACCCAGCGCGGCAAGGGCGCCGTTCAGGCGTTCCGCTTCCGCTTTTGTGGCACGGATTCGTTCGTCCAGCCGCGCCAGTTCATCCTGTTTCTTTCGCGAGAGCGTCGCCAGAAAGGCTTCCCTTGCGGTCTTTTCGCTGCTTTTCAATGTTTCCAGCCGCATCAGCATTTCCAGCCGCTCGGCCTCGATGTCGCTCAGCTGTTCCTGCGCGGCCTGCACAGCCGTCTGTTCCCGTCCGCGCAGGCGCAGTTGCCGGAGAAACGCCTGCGTGAACGTTTCGTTCCCGCACAGGGCTTCAAGCGCCTGACGCCGTACATCCGGCTCGTCCCACGCCTTTTCCAGCGCGGCGTTCAAATTCTCAATCGGGTTGTTGATGTATTCAAAATCCGTGGGATAACTGTCCGGGTTCTGATAGGCCGCACGGATGTGGTGCTCCACAACACTGTGGAAGGTATCTCCGCGTTTGATCGGCATTGGTACCTTCGAACCGGCGTACGTGACCGGCGTGCCGGTGAAGCGAGGCGCGTCCTGCTCCTGCTCGGGCTGCGGAGCGGGTGTGCGCGTTACGGCGTGGGAAAGCAGATTTGCATCGTTGGAAAGCGGTTGATCCAGCTTGGAAATCTGTTCTTCAAACGATATGGAATCATCCAGAATATCCAGTTTTGTGCCGATGGGCAGCACGG
>JAQUXV010000036.1:4815-7239 GCA_028692205.1 Eubacteriales bacterium | reverse complement strand
CTGCCCTGATCCGGAAACTCCGTTAATTGCGAATGAAATATTACGCCCTCCCGGGTGCAGAGAGGTACAACTCGAAAGATCACGCGCTGTTGGTTATCCTCTTCCAAAAAAGAGAGCGTGATCGTACCATTTAATTGTTTCATAGTCAGTCAAAAACCCCCAGTAGTCATTATATTATTCCCGCGATTAAACGATCGCAAAACAATCATTATTAAGTTTAAGCTTCACAAACGTTTTCGTCAATAGTTTGTGTCTGTCAGAATGAAATTCTTTCCTTTTTTACTTCTCCAAGTCGCTGTTCCCCGTTGTGATTCCTGTAAATTATTTCACTTTTGTGTTGACAGCTTAATAATTTTGTAATATATTATGCACAGCGATCCACGATCGCCTTTACCCCAGGAGGTGCAAAAATGGTTACTCGTTCCGTTCATTTCTCCGTCAGGCCGTTTTTTTCACGGCTGGCCGCTCTCGCGCTGGTTGTATCGTTTTTCATCAGCTGTCTTCCCGCCGTCGCCATGGCCGAGTCAACCGGCACGGTTACGGCAAGGGTGGTGCTGCGCAAATCCGCCGATCAGGATTCCAAAGCCCTGCAAACCCTTCCGGAGGGCGACGAAGTGGATGTGCTGGATGTTTCCGGCTCGTGGTACAAAGTTCGTTACGGCAGTTTTTCCGGTTATGTAATGAAAAAGTACATTTCGGTTTCCGAAAGCTCCGTAGTCGCCAACAGTACGGCCATCGCCGCGATTGGCGATGTTCCCGGCGCGCTGCACGTGGGCGATGAAGGCAGCGACGTAAAGAAGCTGCAAAAAGCGCTGAAGATACTGGGGTACTACACGCTGGGCGTAGACGGCAAATACGGCGACGGCACCAAGCTCGCCGTGGCGCTGTACCAGCAGGCGGAAAATCTGGAGCCGGACGGCATCGCGGGTAAAACCACCATCACGTCCATTTTCGGCTCCTGCGCCAAAAAGGCCGATATCACCGTGTCCGGCGAGGCTTCCGATACCGCCGATTCCTCCGACAGTACCTCCAGCTCGGCTTCCGCCACCAGCTCGCCCAGTGCCGACAGTTCTTCCGGTTCGGGCGACACGGTTTCCTCCATCGAAGAAATCGGCACCGCCCCCTCCGCGTGCAAGGAAGGCGACAGCGGCAGCAACGTTGTGAAGGTGCAGCAGGCGCTGGAACTGCTGGGCTACTACAGCGGTACGATCGACGGCGATTACGGCGCAAAAACCGTCTCCGCCGTGAAGCGCTTTCAAAAGAACCGCGGCATGAATGAGGATGGCATCGCCGGTTCTTCCACGATCCGCGTGCTGTTCGGCACCAGCTCGTCTTCTTCGTCGTCATCATCGTCGACGAAAAAATCCTCCTCCTCTTCGGATACCACCTACGTAACCGAAACGCTGGATTGGTTTGCCGACGACGTGACCAATGTAATCCCCAAGAAGGCGGTTTTCACTATTAAGGACGTGTATACCGGCAAAACCTTCAAAGCCAAGCGCTGGAGCGGTTACAACCATTTGGATGCCGAGCCGCTGACCGCCGAGGATACCGCCACTATGAAATCCATCTACGGCGGAAGCTGGAGCTGGAACCGCAGGCCAATCCTTATCCTGTACCGCGGGCATGTGTATGCCGCGTCCATGAACGGCATGCCCCACGGAACCACCACCATCAGCGACAACGATTTTGACGGGCATTTCTGCATCCACTTCAAGAACAGTAAAACCCATGGAACCGACAAGGTGGACGAAGCGCATCAGAAGGCCGTTTCCACCGCCAGCAAGGCGACGTGGTAAACCCAACCAAACCAACCGTATAAAACCGCCGCCCGGAGAACGATTCTCCGGGCGGCGGTTTTATCGTTGCGTCGGCTGGCCGGAGCCGGTAATTAATGAATGTCTTCCTTCTTTTTCGCCCGGAGGATAAAGCGCAGCGGCGTTCCGGCAAACTCAAAGCTTTTCCGGAAATGGTTTTCCAGATAACGCTCGTAGGCAAAGTGCATCAGTTCCTGATCGTTCACGAAGAACACGAACGTCGGCGGGCAGATTGCCTGCTGCGTCGCATAGTAGATTTTCAATTTCCGGCCGCCCTGCATCGGCGGCTGCAGGCTCAGCTGCGCATCCGCCAGCGCCTCGTTGAGCACCCCCGTGGGAATGCGGCGGCGGTAATTTTCAAAAACCTCTTTCACCTTGCCAAGCACGGTGTTCGCCCGCTGCCCGGTTAGCGCGGAGAGGAAGATCACGGGCGCGTAGCTCATGAACTTCAGGTCCTCCAGTGTCTTGCGGCGCATCTGTTCCATGGTGTTGGTGTCTTTTTCCACCGCGTCCCACTTGTTTACAGCCACTATCACGGCCTTGCCGGAATCCAGTATCAGCCCGGCAATCTTGGTATCCTGCTCGGTCACGCCTTCCTGCGCGTCCA
>JAQUXV010000036.1:0-4715 GCA_028692205.1 Eubacteriales bacterium | reverse complement strand
TCCATGGTGTTGGTGTCTTTTTCCACCGCGTCCCACTTGTTTACAGCCACTATCACGGCCTTGCCGGAATCCAGTATCAGCCCGGCAATCTTGGTATCCTGCTCGGTCACGCCTTCCTGCGCGTCCAACATCAGCAGCGCCACATCGCAGCGGTCAATGGCGGCGATGGAGCGCAGCACGCTGTATTTTTCCACGCTCTCGTCTTCCACAGCCTTTTTCTTCCGCATTCCGGCCGTATCAATGATGTTGTAGCGCGTGCCGTCTTGATCCACAAACGCGGAGTCGATCGCGTCACGCGTGGTGCCCGGAATATCGCTTACCATGGTGCGTTCCTGTGAAAGCAGACGGTTGCAGAGCGAGCTTTTTCCCACGTTGGGACGCCCTACCACGGCAAGCTGGATCACATGGTCGGCTTCCTCCTGCTCGTCGGGTTCCGGCGGAGGCAGCAGCTCGACAATCCTTTCCAGCAAATCGCCCAGCCCCAGCATGTTCGTGCTGGATATGCCGATGGGGTCGCCCAGCCCCAGATTGTAATATTCGTAAAGATTCTCCTCCTGCTGGCGGCTGTCCACCTTGTTCACCACCAGCAGCAGCGGCTTATGGGTCCTACGCAGGGCGTCGGCCACCGCCTCGTCCTCGGCGGTCATGCCAACGCGGCCGTCGCAGAAAAAGCAGATCACGTCCGCCGTATCCATGGCAATCTGTGCCTGTCTGCGCATCTGGGACAGCAATACGTCTTCGCTGCGCAGGTCGATGCCGCCGGTATCGATCAGCGTAAAGCGGCGGCCCATCCATTCCACATCCGCGTACACCCGGTCGCGCGTTACGCCCGGCGTATCCTCCACGATGGAGATGCGCCTGCCCGCAACCTTATTAAAAAAAGTCGATTTGCCCACATTGGGGCGGCCCACAATGGCCACCAACGGTTTTGCCATGTCAATTCTCCTTACTCGTCCGTCTCCGCGCGGCCGCGGAGCGCCAGATACAGGTCGTAGCCATCCTCCACCACGCGTACGGGCAGGGGCAGGCGCTTCTGAAATTCCTCAAACGTCATATCGTCCAGAAACAGGTCGCGTTCGTGCCGAAGCATATTGTGGGACATCAGCAGTTCGTCCGCGCCGGCAAGCAGTTCCGGCGTCAGTTGTTCCAGCGTATCCCCGCCGGTCAGCAGGCCCGTAACCGTGATCGTTTCTCCCCAGAAATGGTTAACGATCGGTACCACCCGCACCTGCGCGCCCTTGGGCGCGAACCGCTGGATAAGCCGCCGCATGTGCCGCGCGGCGCTAACCCCGGTAACCAGCACATACGTGCGCAGCGGCACGGTTCTGTCCGTATCCGGCTCGTCCTCCTCCGCCTCGCGCATTTCCTGTTCAAACTTCGCCAGCATCCCGACGCCGTTTTCAATCTGCGGGAAACCCTCGTACCATTCGGCGGGCGGCACCGGCTCCCCGCTTAAGCAGTAAAACTCGTCGCTTGGAAACACGAAGGTCGTTCCGAGTTTTTTGCGGCATTCCGCCTGAAAAGGCGCAAGCTGTTCCAGTAACTGTTTCGCACTCTGCTCGTTGAACAGCGTCAGCGGCTCCAGCCCCTCGCGGAACCGGGTCAGCCCCACCGGCACAATAGCCACCGACAGCGTTGCGGGCGCAAGGTCCCGCAGGTCGCGAAGCGTTTTCATCAGCGCTTCGCCGTCGTTCCAGCCCGGGCAGCACACAATCTGGCAGTGGAAGCGGATACCCGCGTCTTTCAGCCGTGTAAGCCGGTTCAGGATATCCCCGGCGAAGCGGTTGTTCATCATGCGGCAGCGCAGCGCGGGGTCGGTGGTATGGACGCTCACATATAAAGGAGAAGCGTGCCGCCGGATGATGCGTTCAAACTCCGCGTCGTCCACATTGGTCAGGGTTACAAAATTACCCATCATCAGGGAGAAACGCCAGTCGTCATCCTTTACGTAAAGCGATTCCCGTTTATCCGGCCCAAGCTGATCGATGAAGCAGAAAACGCACTTATTATGGCAGGTGCGGGGTGAAAGCTTCATGCTGTCGCCAAAATGGAGGCCCATGGGCTCCCAGTCGTCCTTTTTTACGGAAACGAGCCGGGTTCCCCCATCCGCTTGCCGCACCGCCATCGTAAAGGCAGGTTTGGCGATCAGCGCCTGATAGTCGATTTCGTCTATCACGGTTTCGCCGTCGATTTCAAGCATCGCGTCTCCCGCCCGAAGACCGTGCCTTTCAGCAACGGAGCCACGTTCCACGCTCGCAATTTCATGTTCCATGTCGGTTCCTCCCGTATCGCCGCCCTCGGAAAACCG
Source organism: Eubacteriales bacterium (assembly GCA_028692205.1). The sequence continues at coordinate 2,407 of JAQUXV010000036.1, read as the reverse complement.
ACACGGCAGGGTCCTCATCCGCCTGCGAAGAACCAGGGTTTCCGAAACGCCGTTTCGTCATGAAGATCACAATCCGGCGCGGGGGCTTCGGCAGGCGGTACTATTATCCTTTGTTTTGGGCGGGAAGTCAAGGCCGGGGAAGCGTTATCCGTTACAGGGCGTACATAAAGCAACGGAGGCAACAAAATCATCCTACGGCTGTACGTCGGTTGACCCTGTGTGCTATAATAGTTTGTCATGGAGCCATCACGCGAAGGGAGGGATCGCACTGTGGAAACGCCGGTTTCCGAAGCTCTTTTAATTCTGGCGTCCGGCTCGCCGCGAAGGCGCGAGCTGTTGGCCTATTTCGGGCTGCCGTTCGCCATTGTGCCTTCCGACGTCGAGGAGAACGCCACCGGCCCCGGGCTGGAACGCGTAGCCGCGCTGGCACGGTTGAAGGGGAAGGATGTTTTTACCCGCTACCCAAACCTGCCCGTGCTCTCCGCCGATACGCTGGTTTGTGTGGACGACATGGTTCTCGGCAAACCCCGGGACGAGGAGGATGCCCGGCAGATGCTCGGCTCCCTGTCCGGCCGGTGCCACTCGGTTTACACCGGCGTGTGCCTGCATATGCCGGACGGCGCCATACTGGAACGGGTGGATACCACGCGCGTGCGGTTCCGCAGGCTTTCCCCCGATGAAATTGACCGCTACATCGACACCGGCGAACCGATGGATAAAGCGGGCGCGTATGCTATGCAGGGGGTCGGCGGTATTTTTGTGGAGCGCATTGAAGGCAGCCCAACCAACGTCATCGGCTTACCGCTGAGCACGGTGGCCACGCTTCTTTATGCGGCGGGCTTTACTTTGGCGGACAGGGAAACCAAAAACCAGCCGCAGATAACAGAAACGGATGTGTGAGTAATGGCTTTCGTAGCGCATGATCTGGGTATCGATCTGGGTACCAGCAATACGCTCGTATATGTGAAGGGTAAGAACATTGTCGTCAACGAGCCGACCATCGTCGTGGTGGAAAGCTCCAACGAACGCAAGGTGCGCGCCGTGGGCGACGACGCCAAAATCATGCTGGGCCGCACCACAGAGGGCGTGATGGCCGTACGCCCCATGCGCGAGGGCGTGATTACGGACTTTGATATGACGCAGATTCTGCTGCAGTACTTTACCCGCAAGGCCATCGGCTCCAGCTATCTGGTAAAGCCGCGGCTGTTTCTAACCTACCCCTGCTCCATCTCCAGCATTGAGCAACGCGCCGTCATGGAAGCGGCCAAAAGCGCGGGCGGCCGCAAGGTATATCTGGTCGAAAAGCCGTTCGCGGCGGCGCTGGGCAGCGGCCTTCCGGTATTTGAGCCCAACGGCTGCATGATCGTGGATATCGGCGGCGGCACCACGGACGTGAGCGTCATCTCGCTGGGCGGCGTGGTGATCAGCCATTCCATCCGCGTGGGCGGCGTAAAGATGGACGAAGCGATCATCAACTTTATCAAAGGCGAGTTCAACATCCTCATCGGGGATCGCACCGCCGAAGAAGTGAAGCTCGATCTGGGCGCCGCGCTCCCCATCCGTGAGGAACGGCGCGCGCGCATCCGCGGCCGCGACATGGTCACCAACCTGCCGCAAACCACGGAAATTACTTCCACGCAGATTTACGAAGCCATTCAGGAGCCGTGCCTGGCGATTTTGACCGCCATCAAGTGGGTGCTGGAGCGCACTCCGCCGGAGCTTTCGGCGGACGTAATGCACAACGGCATCTACATCACCGGCGGTGGCGCGCTTTTATACGGCATGGACCAGATGATCGCCAGCGAGCTGGGTATCCCGGTGCTTCTGGCCCGCGAACCGATGGACTGCGCCGCCATGGGGCTGGGCAATATCATCGAAAATTTTGACCTGCTTCAACACCTTGGCAGGACCAGTTTCCTGAAGGAAAGCTGAGGCTTCCGCCCAAGGGTAGGGCATAATACCACGCAAATACCGGAGGATATTGAATGAGGGAACCCAAACCCGAGCGCAAGAAAAAGAATAACGGCAGGACAACAACCCTTCTGCGACGCATAATCACAATTGTTGTCGTTCTGGCGCTGTTGGGCCTCGCCGGCCTGCATATTTTGGGCCTGGTTTCAAGGGACGCGTCGCTGAAAAGCCTATTCAAGATTCCAGAAAAAACAGTGTCCAGCATTCTAACTCCGATTCAGACGGGGTTTTCCGCCGTGGTGGAGTCCACCGTCAACTATTTATATAAACTCAAATTGCGCGCAAATCTGGAAATCGCTTATAACGAGCTGAAGGATGAAAACGAACAGCTCGTCTATCAGGCGATGCTGGCGGACGAGTTGGAATATAAGCTGTCCGTTTATGAAGATCTGTACGATGAAATTTCCGTAAACGAGGGTATGAACCCGTTGGTCGC
>JAQUXV010000035.1:12332-13606 GCA_028692205.1 Eubacteriales bacterium | reverse complement strand
CGTGTGGGGATTATCGCAAAGGTGAGCACGACGCTGTTCGAGCAGAACATCAACATATTGGAGATATCGCAAACCATTTTGGACGGCTGCTTCACGATGCTTATGGTCGTGGACATCGCGGACGCCAAAGAAAGCTTCCAACAGATTGCAGAGCGGCTTGCCGCGACGGGTCGTGAAATCGGCGTTACGGTGAACATCCAACGGATGGAACTGTTTGCCGCGATGCACCGCATCTGACAGGGGGAGAAACGATGATAGAAGCCAACGAGATCCTCCAAACCATTCATATGATACAGGAACAGCATTTTGATATCCGCACCATCACCATGGGTATTAATTTGCTGGATTGCCGCCGTAACACCGACTCGGAAACCGCCGAATGCGTGTACGAGAAAATTACGAAGATGGCGGGCAACCTGGTGCGCACGGGCTGCGACCTGGAAAGCGAACTGGGAATTCCGATTGTAAACAAACGGATCAGCGTAACGCCGGTCAGCATGATTTCCGGTTCCAACCCAGCCATAATCGCTACAGCATTGGACAAAGCCGCCGGTGATGTGGGCGTAAACCTGATCGGCGGCTACGGCGCGCTGATGCACAAAGGCGGCACCAACGCGGAGTACACCCTGCTGGAAAGTATGCCGGAGGTGTTTGCCAACACGCAGCGCCTTTGCGGCAGCGTGAATGTGGGCAGCACCCGAAGCGGCATCAATATGGATGCGGTGCGTAAATTGGGCGTTATTATCCAGAAAACGGCGAGGCTGACTGCGGAGCAAAACAGTTTCGGCTGCGCCAAGCTGGTGGTTTTCGTGAACGCCGTAGAGGATAACCCCTTTATGGCGGGCGCCTTCCACGGCCCGGGCGAGCCGGAATGCGTGGTCAACGTGGGCGTTAGCGGCCCCGGCGTTGTGCAGCGCGCTTTGGAGGCGGTTCGCGGGGAACCGTTCGACGTCGTTGCGGAAACCATCAAGCGTACGGCGTTCAAAATTACCCGTGTGGGTGAACTGGTAGCGCAGGAGGCAGGAAAACGCCTCGGCGTGCCGTTTGGCATTGTGGATCTTTCGCTTGCGCCGACACCCGCGCGCGGGGACAGCGTAGCCTATATTCTGCAGGAGATGGGGCTGGAAATGGCCGGTGCGCCCGGCACCACCGCCGCGCTTGCCATGCTTAACGACATGGTGAAGAAGGGCGGCGTAATGGCGTCCAGCCACGTGGGCGGTTTGAGCGGCGCATTCATCCCCGTTAGCGAGGATATCGGCATGATCGAGGCCGCA
>JAQUXV010000035.1:0-12232 GCA_028692205.1 Eubacteriales bacterium | reverse complement strand
CACCGCCGCGCTTGCCATGCTTAACGACATGGTGAAGAAGGGCGGCGTAATGGCGTCCAGCCACGTGGGCGGTTTGAGCGGCGCATTCATCCCCGTTAGCGAGGATATCGGCATGATCGAGGCCGCAACCGCGGGCTGCCTGAGCATTGAAAAGCTAGAAGCCATGACTTGCGTTTGCTCCGTGGGGCTGGATATGATCGCCATACCCGGGGATACGACCGCAAACGCAATATCCGGCATCATCGCGGATGAAGCGGCAATTGGTATGGTGAACAATAAGACTACCGCGGTTCGCGTGATCCCCGCATACGGCAAAAAGGCGGGGGAGACGGTCAATTTTGGCGGGTTGTTCGGTTACGCGCCCATTATGAAGGTAAATACCTTCTCTAACGACGCCTTTATACAGCGCGGCGGGCGAATCCCCGCGCCGCTTCACAGCCTGAAGAACTAAAAGAGGGCAGCGAACCGGCAAGTTATAAAGCCGACATGCAAAAGCGCCGTGACGATTGAGCCGTCGCAGCGCTTTTGTAATCTAAAATAATGTTCAGGCAAAGTGCTTGATAAAGTTTTTCTGCTCTTTCCGAAGGCTGTATCCGCAATGCAGATAGAACTGATGCGCGTTTGCCCTTGGAAAGCTGGAAACCAGTCGCACGGCTTCACAGCCGCAGGCCTGAGCCCAGCTTTCAACGGCTTTTAACAGCATTCTGCCCAAGCCAAGCCCCCGGCAGGATTCGTCAACAGCCAGCGCAAGGATGTTCTTCTGGTTTTCCGTATAGACGGTGCCGTAATCAGCCGCTTGCAGATAACCGCCGATAAAACCGTCCTCCCGAACCGCAATGAAAATCCTTTCCGTATCTTTTTGCACAATCTCTGCAATGCGCCGACGCGCCAGCTCCGGCGAGCATTCGTACCCGAGCGCGTTTTGCGTGATGTGGCAAATCGGCTCCGCATCCTCCGGCGTAGCCTGTCGAATCGTCCAGCTCAATGGGATCCCTCCAGTTGCGAACGGATAAACGTAATCGGATGCTCCGTAATCCGGGAGGTTTCCTCCAGCGAGTGGCCCTCCGCCATCAACCGTTCAAACACCATTCGCATGCTTTCGCCAACTTCGATTATATGTCGATCCGGATCATAAATGCGGATCACGCGCTGCCGCCATGGGTATTCACGGATCGGATGAACCCTCTCGACCGAGGGGTCTTTTGAAAGCCTGCGGTCAAACGCTTCCAGATCGTTGCACTCAAAATACAGTTCCATATTATGCGACTGGGTAATCACGCTTTCTTCCGGCAGGCCAAGCAGTTCGGCAAAGTGCTCCTGAAGCGACAGCCCGCCCTTCAAAGCGACGTTCCAGCCAAGGTCGACTTCTATCTCAAGGCCGAACCATTTCTGATAGAACGCCACGCTGCGCTTCACGTCCTTCACTGCCAACAACGCTCCGTGATACTGCATGCGCAAACCTCCTTTGTCTCCCTCTGAACGCATTTACATGGTTCCTCTAAAACCCTTCCCGATAATTTCGCTGGTATTGGTAATCAGGATAAAACAGCCGGGATCGGTTTCCCGGGCGTAGTTCCGCAGACGAACCGCCTGCGACCGGTTTACCACGGTCAGAATGACGGTTTTGTTATGGTGCGTAAACGCGCCTTCGCCTTTCATTTCGGTTGCGCCGCGGTGAAGATCGTGAACGATGAAATCCACAATCGGCTCCGGCTGGGACGTGATAATTTGAAAACTCTTATGCACGTTAATGTTTTCAAGCACCATGTCAACCACGACAGCCTTGATCATCAAGCCTAAAACGCTGAAGAGGCCCGTTTCCATGCCGAAGGCGACGCAGGCCATCAGGGTGATGATAACATCCGCAAAAAGCAGGCTGATGCCGATATTGAGGGAAGTATATTTACGCAGGATCATCGCAACGACGTCCGTGCCGCCGCTGGAGGATTCCAGGTTAAAGAGAATGGCGCTTCCGATGGCCGGCAGCGTAACGGCGAAAATCAGCTCCAGAAGGGGCTGCGAGGTCATTGGACCGCTCATGGGCACAACCGCTTCCAGTATCCACGCTGCGCTGGACATGACGATGCTGCAATACGCGGTTCTTACCCCGAAGCTTCGTCCAAAGATGAGAAACCCTACAACCAACAGCAACTGGTTTATGATGAACATAAACGTTGCCTGGCTCATTGTGGGGAAATATCGGTTGAGGATGATGGATATACCGCTGACGCCTCCGGTAGAAAAATGATTCGGGAATTTGAAAAAGTAAACGCCGACGGCGATCAACAGCGAACCGAGGGTTAGAAGAACGTAGTCCCGGAAAACCGACGGCTGTTTTGCGGCATATCTCGGCTTCCCCTGTTTGGATGCAGATTGCATGGTTGGCTCCTTTATACCATTACGCGCGCTTATATTTCACAGGGCGTCCATTCACAGGTTTATCTTTGGTGCTGTTCAAGCCATAGGGAAGTCCTGTTTTTTAAGCGGATGCGCGATATTCGATTGCGCCTGCGCCACAGGCAGGCTGAGTTGCTTACAGCTTGCCCGTTCGGAAGCGCTCGATGATTTCGAAGGCGATACTTGCGGTATTGTCCATCGGAGCCAGTTCAGAGCGCGAGTACCAACGAGCCTCCGCCAGTTCGCTGACCTGAAGGGTAATCTTCGCATCGCCGTCAAGTTCTGCGTGGAAACCGATCATCATGCTTTGCGAAAGGCCCCACGGCTGGCTGGCAAGATAACGAATATTGCGTACGTTCAGCCCAACTTCTTCCATTATTTCACGCTTTACAGCCTGTTCCGCCGTTTCGCCTACTTCCACGTAACCGGCCAAAAGCGAAAAATGCCTGAATACGCCGTTTGCGTTGCGAGCAAGCAAAATACGGTCGTCATCTGTAAGCGCGACGATCACAGCGGGGGAAATAACCGGGTAAACCACATGGCCGCAGCTTTCGCAGATCAGCGCGCGTTCTACCGGCGCGGGGAGCATCTTGCCGGCGCAAACACCGCAGTAACGGTGGGTGCCGTACCACGCGGTAAGGTGGTTGGCGGCGTTCAGCAAAAAGCCGTCCACCTCCGGCTGAAGCGTACGAAAAGCGCGCACGGATTGGAACGAATATCCCTCCGGCGCCGCCTCCACGTGCTCCGCGCGCACATAAAAATAACGGCGATTATCCTGCGTAAACAGGTGCGCGGGCACCGCGTCCTCACACAGGCCGGCAACCTGACGCCAAAGGGGAAAGCGGCCGCCGTCCCCGGAATCTTTCAATAATATGTTCCCCTGATAAAACAACAGCACCGTATCGTCTTCATCGCAGGGGTTATGGTCGTACAGAAGGGAAAACTTTTCAGGTTGCAGGTTAATCAGCATTCGGACACCTCAGATCAATAAAATCCTAATCCATCATAGCAAAATACGCCTGTTTGTCAATGCTGTCGATTCCGTCGTTTTGCTCATTTTTTCACCTTTTGCGTATTGACACAAAAGATCGTCTGTGCTATTATCTTTAAGTCGCGAATGGCAGACGAACGGAACTCCGCTTGGTTGCGGGCCTCGCTTGTCATCCGAATCAAGGTCTGTTGGCTCAGTTGGTAGAGCACATCGTTCACATCGATGGGGTCACTGGTTCGAGTCCAGTACAGACCACCACAACCCGCTCAACAGAGCGGGTTTTCCTTTCTCCTCCGATCTAAGAAAGGTGGAACTCCAATGAAAAGGCATATCTGTTACGATAAGCTATCCAAAAAGAAGAAGCGGGAAGTGGACCGGATAAGCCGCGGTACATGGTTTGGCATAAACCCCGTCACCCGCAAACCGGAAAACTCCAAAGCGTACAACCGCCGAAAAGCACAGGACTGGAAGAAAAATTCCGGACTTGTGCTTTTTTATTGCTGAATCGGGGTATCCGATTTTTATATTCTGCTAAAAATCAATTCGGGCAATTGCCGCCCAATCGTTTTTCTGCTGTTTTATTCCTTCCGCTTCGTTGACTTTGAGCCTTTCAGCCGATATAATCGACGAAAATGAATAATTATCCATTGCCACTTTAACGCCGCGCATCACGGCGGCCCTATCGGGCCTGTTCATATCCTACTTTATCATGGTTACAGTATTTCAATTTCGAATCGGCATGGATAAACATTCGCGGGGGAGAGAACCATGCCGGATCAGCGGGACGGGCAAGCGGGCATCCAAATCGGCAAACGAACCTTTATCATCGCCTTTATCATTTTATTGCTGTTGATGATCGCCGTGGGCGTTCTGACACAGATTGTTCCAACGGGCAGCTACGAGCGCGAAACCGTCGACGGGAAAGTTGTTCTGATACAGAATTCCTACCAGCTCACAGAAACGGCCAGATTGCCGGTTTACAGTTGGTTTACCGCTCCGGTTGAAGTGCTCTTCGGCTCGGACGGCCCGGTGATCCTCGTTATCATCTTTTTTCTTCTGGCGGTTAGCATGGCGTTTTCCCTGTTGGAGAAAAGCGATATTCTGTCGCTATTTATTACGAAGATTGTGCAGCGCTTCAGCCGCAAAAAGTATCTGCTGCTGGCTGTCGTGGTTTTCTTTTTTATGCTGATGGGCGCGGTTCTGGGTACCTTTGAAGAGAATATTGCGCTGGTGCCGTTGATGATCGCGCTGGCCTACTGCCTCGGCTGGGATTCGCTTGTGGGACTTGGCATGAGCATGCTAGCCTCCTGCTTCGGGTTTACCGCGGCAATCACAAACCCGTTTTCCATCGCCATTACGCAGGAAATTTCCGATCTTCCGCTATACTCCGGGTTCTGGTATCGGTTAGTAATTTTTGGGGTGTATTACGCGGTCGTATTTATATTTCTGTTCCGTTATGCACGCAAAATAGAAAAAGAGCCGCAAAAATCATTGATATTCGGAGAGGATGCGCATCTTCGGGAGAAATACCGCAATATTGATGGCATTCGGCAGATGCTCGACCAAAAATCGCCGAGCGAGTACCGCCGTGTGCAAAAAGCAGGCGCGGTATTCGGTGCGTTTTTAATTCTGATGTTTGTGCTGATTATCGCTGCGTCGGTAATACCAGCGCTTTCCGACCTGACGCTGCCGATCATCGGCCTGATGCTGCTGGCGGGAGGGCTGACAGCCGCCAAAATCGTAGCGATACCCGCCCGCGCCCGCACGAAGATACTGCTGAGCGCGGCAGGCGGAATCGCACCGGGCATCGCGCTGATTTTAATGGCCATGAGCGTGAAGTTCATCATCAGCGAGGGCGGCATTATGGATACGATTTTGTTTCATACCGCAAACGCGATTCAAACAACTTCGCCTTATGTGGCGATCCTGCTAGTATATGCGCTGATCCTGCTGCTGGAACTGTTTGTTGGGTCGTCTTCCGCGAAAGCGTTCCTCGTAATGCCGCTGATTGCGCCGCTTTCCGATTTGGTGGGAATTACCCGGCAAACTTCGGTGCTGGCCTTCTGCTTCGGGGACGGGTTTTCCAATATTATTTACCCAACCAATCCCGTTTTGCTGATCTGCCTTGGGCTTACGGTCGTGACCTATCCCAGGTGGATGAAATGGACGATCAAACTTCAACTGCTTTCTCTCGCCATTGCTTGCGGGTTTCTGCTGATCGGCGTGGCGATGCACTACGGACCCTTTTAAGCAAAATGCGGGGTCGCTCTCCAGCAAGCTGGATTACGACCCCGTTATTATTTGCGTTTACCTGTGGCTGTCATGCAACCGATGCCTGATAGATTTTTTGGATGGATTTGGCAAGCATAGCGTTAAAGGCTTCGTCGGTCTGGTTGGCGGACAGGCCCTCCAGCAGCGCGCGGGAGAAGCTGGCGATTAAACCATGGTTATGGGTAAGCCGTTTGTCGGCTTCATCCTGCGTGTAACCACCGGAAAGCGCCACCACGCGTACCACATGCGGGTCGGTTACCAAATCCTGATAGAAATTGTCCACTGTCGGAATAGAAAGTTTGAGCATGCACAGCCAACCGAGCGGCATATTCGACAACTGCCTCTGTATTTCGGTTTTCAGAAGAGCCTCCGATTGGGCTTTATCAGGGCTGAGGATGTCCACTTCCGGTTCAATAATGGGTACCAGACCGGCGTTTGCGATGCGGCTGGCATAATCGAACTGCTGCGCGACAACCTGCCAGATTCCCACGGGATTTGCCTGTTTGATGACGGAGCGCATTTTGGTGCCGAAAATATGCTTCTTTACGGCATGCTCCAGCTTCTCATCCAGTTCTTCAATCGGGTTCATCAGCTGCACGCCGTCGGAAAGCGGTGCAAGACCAAGGTCGATTTTCAAAAACGGCACGATACCCTTATGCTCCCACAGGTAATCCGCTGTGGGAAGGCCTTCGATTTCGCGGTCCATTGTCTGCTCAAACAGGATTGCGCCTAAAACATGTTCCGCCGTAAACGCGGGGCTGGTGATAACACGCGAGCGCATTTGATGTACAAGGTCGAACATTTCTTTCTCCCCGTTGTATGCGGTGTCGGGGATACCGTAGTGCTTGAGCGCTTTGGGGGTGCTTCCGCCGCTTTGGTCCATCGCGGCGATAAAGCCCTTGCCGGAGCGCATTCTCTCCAACTGCTTCACATTCATGATGATTCCTCTTTTCGGTCGTGTGCAGCCGTTGTTCGGCTGCGGGAGGACGCATCATCCACGTCCTTCCTTTATTTTACACGTAGCTTACCAAAAGCGCAACATTCAGGAAGGTTACAATCAGGCCAATAATCCAAAGAAGCGATTTATCCAGCCTGGAATTGGCATATTTACCCATAACACGGGAGGACGACGTGAGATAGACCAACGTAAAAATGGTAATCGGCAGTTGAATGCTTAGAAGCATCTGGGAATAAATCAGCCCGTCGAAAGGCGAACGGATCAGAAAGATGATCAGCGCCGCGGGCACCATCGTCAGCAGCACGCCGGTTTTAGAGTGAATATCTTTAATATTGTAGGGCTCGGCATAGATTCCGGCAAAAATACTTCCGCCTGCCATTCCGGCGGTGATGCTGGAGGAAAGGCCCGCGAAGAGCAGCGCGAGCGCGAATACTAAACCAGCCGCGTTGCCGAGCAGCGGCCTGAGCATGGTTTCGGCCTGCGCAAGATCGCTCACCATGGTACCGCCAAGGTAGAAAGTGGCCGCCGCCATTAAGATCATGGAACTGTTGATGGCCCAGCCGATCAGCATGGACAGCAGCGTATCCCCGAATTCATATTTTAGCTGTTTACGAATCACCGTTTCATCCTGCAGGTTCCATTGACGGCTCTGGATAATTTCTGAATGTAAAAACAGGTTGTGCGGCATTACCACCGCGCCCAGCACGCTCATAATGACGACCATGGAGCCTTTGGGGAATGCGGGCGTCACCCAGCCGGACGCAGCCGCGGCCCAATCGGTATTGACGATGGAAATTTCAAATAGGAAAGATAGCCCGATCAGCGAAACGAAACCGATGATGATCTTTTCGATTTTGTGATAGGAATTGGTAAACTGAAGTGTCAGCACAACGGCAAGCGTCAGCAGGGAACCGATTTTGATGGGGAGCTGAAACAGCATGTTCAAAGCGATTGCCGCGCCCAGAATTTCCGCCAGCGCGGTGGAGACGGAGGCAATGACGGCGGTAATCAGCACAATATTTTTCACCCAGGGGCGCATGTATTCCGTAGCGGCTTCGGAAAGGCATTTACCCGTTACAATGCCCAGGTGCGCCGCGTTGTGCTGCAGAACAATCAGCATAACTGTGGACAGGGTAACCATCCACAACAGCGTATACCCGTATTGGGAGCCCGCGGCGATATTGGAGGCCCAGTTGCCCGGATCGATAAACCCGACCGTTACCAACAGGCCGGGCCCTACGTACTTCAAAAAATCAGCGGCCTTGGAGAAGTGCTTGTGTCCTTTTTGAAACAGATTCAAGTTGATTCCCCGTCTTTCCAAAAAAGTGGGTTAGATGCCCTTAAATCGGGTATAATGATTATAGCATATCAATGGTGGGTATGCATCCAAAACGGTGTAAAAAACCATTGTGTGCAAAATGATGAAAGAGGGGAAACACAATGTTGCAAATCGGTCAAACCGCTCCGGAGTTCGCCCTTCCCGATCAGGAAGGCAAAGAACACCATCTGTCTGATTTCCGTGGACAGAAAGTGGTCGTATATTTTTATCCTCGCGACAACACGCCCGGCTGCACGCGCGAGGCGCAGGCTTTCAAAGCCGCCTACGATGCGTACCGCGAAAAGAACGTTGCCGTGGTCGGCATCAGCAAGGATAGTCAGGCATCGCACCAAAAATTCAAATCAAAGTATGAGCTGCCGTTTCTGCTGCTGTCCGATCCGGAACTTACGGCAATCAAAGCCTACGGCGTTTGGCAGATCAAAAAGCTGTACGGCAGGGAAAGCTACGGCGTTGTGCGCTCCACCTATTTGATTGATGAAAACGGCGCAGTGGAAAAGGTATACGACAAGGTAAAGCCGGATTTAAACGCATCCGAAATCCTTGCGTATCTGGAGAAAGGCAAATAGTTACGCAGAGTATGATTATGCAGCGGAGATCACGCTGGATAGGGCCAATTCCGGCTAGTGCGCTCAAACGGGTTACCGACGGCGGGCCTTTCTTTTGGATAAAGTGGCAATAGTATAAAGGCTTACGCATAAGAGCTTCGTTTGGATGAACAAAATATACGCCTGTTGATACTGCGAACGGCCGTCCGGCAAACATGCCGGACGGCCGTTTTGAACGTATTTTGATCGCTTTGTTATTCTTCGCCCGGGAACACAAGCCCCCACGATTTGCGAATGTTGTCCATCGTCTCAAGCACGGTCAGCGAATCCTTCTCCGTTAAAACATCGCTGGTGTTCATGCCGAGCTTCACACAGCGGGACGCTTCGCGAATTTCATACTCGAAGCCGTTGATGTCGAAGGGAATATTCACTTCCCGGTTTGTACCGTCGTTATGGTGAATGGTCATTTTTTGTGCCATCTGGTAATCCGGCAGGCGGATGTAGCCGCCTTTGCCGAAAACCGCCGCGTCGCGGGGCAGGTCCATACCAATGGCGGTGGAAACGGAGGCGGAGCGTTCGTCAGGATACTCCAGCAGAATCGCGTTAAACTCATCCGTGTCGTAAGCGTTCATTCGTACGACGCTGGAGAAGCTTGTGGGCGCGGCGTCCATAACCATATGGGCAAACCCAAGGTTATAGATGCCAATATCCATCAACGCGCCCATCGCAAGCTTGTTGGTGAGCTTACGTTCGGTTTTCCCCGCAGCCGGGATAAAGCCGTAATCACAGCGCATGTGTGTAATTTCGCCGATTTCACCGGCTGCGATCGCCTTTTGCATTTCCCGCAGCACCGGCAAAAAACGAATCCAGAACGCTTCCATAATGAAAAGTCCTTTTTCCCGCGCAAGCGCGTACAGTTGCCGGGAAAGCCCTGCGTTGATGGTGAAAGGCTTTTCGCAAAGCACGTGTTTGCCCGCTTCCAGGCAAAGCTTCGCGTTTTCAAAATGCAGCGTATTTGGCGTGGCGATATACACGGCCTCCACCTGCGGATCGGCCATCATGGCTTCGTAAGGACCGTATGCGTTCTTTACGCCGTATTGATCGGCAAACGCACGCGCCGTTTCCTGGGTACGGGACGCGACCGCAACCAAATCTTCGCCTTCACCATGCATCTTTGAAAGAGTCGTCGCAAATTTATTGGCGATGGCGCCTGTGCCGAGAATACCCCATTTCATATAAATCAGCTCCTTTTGGTATCTATTATACCATATAGTATAGGAGGTGAAACGCAAGTTCCGTTATGAAAAATGCAACGACCGCTATAGGGATTATCAATACCAGGCGTAAACCCTATAAGCACTGCGTTTCAAGGCAGACCGCCTGATGGGCTCATTTTGAGTTTTGCATTCGAACTGAAGAACAGAGGCTTTTAATCTTATGATATACGATGGATATTTATGAAAAGCGCTTTTTAAGCTACAGTGAAAAGCGAAAACCTGCTGCGGTTCGCTTTGGACACGAAAAAGCGCCGGTTACGAAACCAGCGCTTTTCCCATAAAAATCGCCGCCACACCGAAAATGATACTGACCGAAATATAGATAACGCCGACCCATGTTCTGCCGGAACCGATCAGCGAGGTGGTTTCCAGCGCAAAGGTTGAAAAAGTGGTAAATCCTCCGCAAAAACCCACTTGCAGGAACGTAAACCAATCCGAATGAATATGGGTATATCGGTCGGCCAAACCAACCAGCACGCCGAGCAGCAAAGCGCCCAACACGTTGATGACCATGGTTTTCACCGGAAAACCATGCTGGTTTGAATAGGGGATGAGCGACAACAGATAACGGCAGATGCTGCCGAAAAACCCGCCCATGCCAACGGCAAATACCGTGCGCATCAAACCAACTCCCTTCAAAACAGCCTACAGGGCCGTCTTTATGCCGCCTGAAAAAAGCGCGGCAATACGGAAATTATACGCACCATTCCGTTTCAACGCAAGAGTAAGATATGGGTATCGCGCACTGGGAATGGATGCGTTAATCTATTTGTTCAAAAAGCACAAAAAAAGTGAGCCGCCTGAACGAATCAAAGCAACCCACTGTGGCAGGGGCAGAAGGACTCGAACCCTCAACAAAGGTTTTGGAGACCCACGTGTTACCATTACACCATGCCCCTTCGGAACACGAGTGCAAGTATATATGATTTCAGTTTGAATGTCAAGCGCTCATTTCGGGTGAAACGCAAACGAGAAAAGAAAAAGTATCTTTCTCTTTATCCTGAGCAATGAAAAAGAACTGCGTTTTAATCATCCGTTTCAACTTTTCTGCCGAAAGGGAATTCGCGGATGAAGCGCGGAGGCGCGTATTCATACACACCCACGCCGGATAAAGTGGAGAGCATCGGGGAGAACGCACGCATTACGATGGGGAGGGCTTTCCGAATGTTTTCCGGATCGTCCATTAAAAGCGTTACATGCGGCACCCAATCGTGAATATCCACAGCGGGCTGGCGGCGCAGCAGCGCCTCGTGCAGCGACAGCAGCCCGGTGCTCGCGGCCGGAGCCAGAAAAAGTACGTTTTCACCAAACAGCCCGATATGGTTGATATGTACCCGAAAAGGCACCCGTTCCCGGCACACACGCTCGGTACTCGCGATAACCGAAGGTTCAAACGCCGTTTCAAAACTGCCGAGCGTAATATGGTAGGGGAAATCGGCCACTTGCGTGCCCTGCAAGCCTTCCGCCCGAAGTAAATCATAAATTGAGGACAGCGCTCTGTTGGACGCTTCATCCAGACGCGCGATCAGGTAAGTACGTTTTTCCTCCATTCGGGAGCCTCCAGTATCGGCGGTAAAAGAAGCCGAATAGTATAACTGGTTTAATTATATCATATTTACAGGGAAAATCTCAGCCGTCTCGAGCAGGAAATAGCATATAAACCTAAAATTATTACCCTGAACGTTATCATCTGCGGAAGACATGATGGCTTGAAACGCAAAGGAGGGGGATTAACCATGAAGAGAGAATTCGGAATTGCACGGTGTGGGCTGGCTTGCTGCCTGTGCTCGGAAAACGACCACTGCAATGGCTGCAACGCGGATTCCTGCCCGGATAAAGATTGGTGTGAAAACCGCAGCTGCTCGATGGAAAAAGGTCTGCCGGGATGTTGGGTCTGCACGGAAGAATGCCGTAAAGGGCTGCTTACGAAAATCAAACCGTATGGTTTTTGCCTGTTTATCCGCCGGTACGGAGTAAATGCCCTGATGGATTGTCTGGAACGGAATGAGCGCAACGGCGTTGTGTATCATCGTGAAGGCATAACAGGCGATTACGATCATTTTGAGGATGTGGAAGAATTGATTGCGTTTATTCGGACAGGCGTTCGGCCTTCAGAATAGAAACCTCTTTACAGCCTGAATTTTCTAGATTGATTCAATTAATCGATATCGTTTTCGAAAAAAGATGTATTACTGTTGCGCACTTATGCTTTGTATACAATCTCTTTTCCGTGATAACGCGCAAAAGCATTGTATACAACGGTTTGGCACATATGAAATACAATGAAAAAACAAAGTAGCGCGTGAAAGTGCTAGACAATGGAAGCGACTGGTATTATCATAGATTTATCTTCCGAAATCGTTTGTTCTCTTCATCCATACGGAAGAAATATGGGAATAAGGAGAAAAATACACATGAGAAACCCGGCTCAGAAGCTTATCGCTCTTGTGCTGT
>JAQUXV010000430.1 GCA_028692205.1 Eubacteriales bacterium | reverse complement strand
GGCACATTGTGCTGGACGGGGAAGACATCACGTACCTGCCGGAGCACAAGCGCGCCCGCAAGATCGGCATCCTGTTTCAGGACCCGATGAAAGGCACCGCGCCGGATATGACCATTGCGGAAAACCTGGTGATGGCGTACACGCACGGTAAGCGTTTCGCGCTGGATCGGGCGCTGAAAAAGCAGGATATTGAGGAATTGCGTGAAAAACTGTCGGCGTTTGGCATGGGGTTGGAAGACCGCATGAAAATGAAGGTCGGCCTGCTTTCCGGCGGACAGCGGCAGGCGATGACGCTGCTGATGGCGACGGTCGCCAACCCCAAACTGCTGCTGCTGGACGAACACACTGCGGCGCTGGACCCCGCAACGGCGGAAAAAGTGCTGGAAATTACCATACGGATTGTGAAGGAACAAAAGGTGCCCACCATGATGATTACCCACAACATGGCCAGCGCGCTGGCTGTGGGCAACCGAACCATCATGATGGAACAGGGAGAAATTATTCTGGATGTGGCGGGCGAGGAACGCGCCCACATGGAAGTGGAAGACCTGCTTAAACGCTATTCCGGCCGACAGGGCAAGCGGCTGGATAACGACCGGATGCTGCTGGGGAAATAATTTTCCGGGCAAGCGTGATAAGAAATCCCCTTCATGATTCGCCGATTTACGAGTCGCCGTATGACCACGCAGGTTTTATGGTTCCTGCGTGGCCATACGGCGGTTTTTATTGCGAGGGTTTACATTGCTTGCAGGGCTCTTTGCCAAGATGGCGGGCTTCTTCCAGCGTCACGGCGACGCCGTTCTGGCAATTGCTACAGTCCGGCGACGCGTGGTAACACTCGTCGCCCATGGTGATATATACAATGATGCTTCCTTCGGGAAAGGCGAAATCCTCATCCGGTTTTACGAATGCGGTGGGATGGCAGTTGCCGCAGGGCGTATAGCCAAGGCGGCAGGCTTCCTCCAGCGAGAGAAGGTAAGCATGTTGTGTGTTGCCGCAGTGGTCGGTACGGTGATACCGTTTGCCGGTGGCGGTTACATATACAAGCTCCGACCCCTGAAGGTAGAAGGGTTTGGCTTCAACCGTTTCGGCTTCAGACGATGCTTCCGCCGCCCAAGCGGTGGTTGACGGTATGGCAACGCTCGCGCTGAAAGCGATCATCGCGCAAAGCAGCAAGATCAGAGGTGTGTAAGTTTTCTTTGCCATCGGCTATATCCTCATGTAATCGGGAAGGATAGGTACGAACGAAAATTACATCAAAACGATTATAACATGCATGGAAGAAAATAACAATAAGAAGCATATTATACTAAAAGGCCATAAATTATGCCTTTTTAAAAATGCCCGGAACAACCGAATCGCGTTTAACGGGCAACGAGCACTAGAAAGAGAAAAGCCGTTCCAAGCCCATGGAGCAGCCTCCCCGTTTGTTTTCGATATCCCCTGCTGACAAACAATTGGGCGACTTGAATACTCAAAGGGAAGCCGAACAAAAGATGGACGGCAGAGTTACAGCGGAACGCGGTAGAAACAACGCTGAAGGAGCAGCCCAGTTATTGCGGAATATCGCGGTAATTTAGCGTAAACAGTCATCCTGAAAATTCCCTGTCCAGCCAACCTTACAGGGCAACATGGGCCGATGGCGAAACGCCCTCAAGCGGGAGATAAAAAGCCGGTACATGGTTACGAAGCGGGCGATGGATATACGACCGGAGGCCCCGGGCGATACGAATACAGCTGGGAAACCGCAACACACCTGCATTGCTGAAAACGGCTTGTTACCAACGGTTTTCGCCTCCCGTTCAGCCGTTACAAAATAGAGAATGAAATTTTCCCTGATTTGCGTTATACTGATGAGGAACCGTCCCCGAGGCAGCACAGCTTGCGAACGGCGGCGGGTACCAACGCAGAAGAGGAGAAAATGATGAACGATCTTTCCGTGCGCGCGGCCATGGAACAGCTTGCCGCGGCGATTCGCGAGAGCGAGGAATATAAGCAGTACAAAGTATTGAAAGAAGCGGTGGATGAAAACGAAACCAACCGCGCGCTGCTGAAGGAATACCAGCGGGTGCAAACCCGGCTGCAAATGGCCGCGGCGGCCGGCACCGACGCGAGCAGCGAGGATGTGGAAAAGTTCAACAAGCTTTCCGCCCTGCTCTATATGAACAGCGAAGTGGCCCAATACCTGATGGCGCAGATGCGCCTGCAGCAGATGACGGGCGAGGTGTTCCAGAGCGTGGCTCGGGCGGCGGAGCTGGATTTGGAACTGCCGGGAATGTAACCATAGCCCATACGGGGCGGGAGGCGAAACATGGCAAGGCATAACGAGCCGTACGATCACGAATCGCTGCGCGATGAGCGGGAATACGGCTTTTACTGGTACAGCGGACTTTGGCGGATCTTGAGGCCCGTTTTGGTGGTACTGGCGTCGCTGGTGCTACTGTTTGGGTTGTGCTCCTCGCTGTACGGGGTCGTGGACGATAAATTCATTAGCGCTGTGGACCCGGCGGATCAGGTGGAAATACCCTTTACGGTGGTCAGCGGCCAAAGCCTGACGCGCGTGGCCAACAACCTGGAAGACGCGGGCATCATCAAGAACCGCACGTTCTTCAAGTATTATTGCGATTTTGCCGGTATGGGCCAGAAAATTCAGGCCGGTGATTATCAGCTGACCAAAAGTATGAACATTTTCCAGATCGCCGAAAAGCTGACCACCGGCGACGGCAAGCCGTTGACGATGAAGATTACCATAATTCCGGGCTGGACGGTGGAGGATATTGCCGCCTATCTGGTGGAGGAAGGCGTGCTGAAGGACTCGACCGAGTTCCTGAACCTGTGCCGCACCGGCGACGGGTTGAGCGCATACTATTTCATACAGGATGAGCTGGCGACCGACCGCGTGAGCGAGCGCAAGTATCTGCTGGAAGGCTATCTGGCCCCCAACACCTA
>JAQUXV010000429.1 GCA_028692205.1 Eubacteriales bacterium | reverse complement strand
GGTGCCAATAAGGGGAATCATCAACCCGAGGAACACCGTGCCGTTCTGCCCCATCGCCTTACTCGCTCCCCTTCGCCTTGCCTTGATCGGCTACTTTCTGCATTTTGGCGGAGATCATTTTCGAATCACCTAAAAATGCTTTTTCTCTCACCTTTCCGTTGGGCGCGAAATCATACACCAACGGTATGCCCGTGGGCAGATTCACCTTCGTAATGGCCTGCGGCGTCATGTTCTCCAGATGCATCATCAGCGCACGCAGGGAGTTGCCGTGCGCGACGATCAATACGCGTTCGCCCTCCACAATTCGCGGCCAAATCGTTTCCTGAAAATACGGAATCACGCGGGCAACCGTGTCCTTCAGGCTCTCGGCCAGCGGCAGCTCTTCCGGAGGTATGCTTTGGTACGCGGGCTGGTTGGCGGGGTTGCGTTCGTCATCCTCCTCCAGCACGGGGGGCCGCACGTCGTACGAGCGCCGCCATATCCTCACCTGCTCGTCGCCGTATTTCGCCGCGGTCTCGGCCTTGTTCAACCCCTGCAGCGCACCATAATGGCGCTCGTTCAGCTTCCAGCTTTTCTCCACCGGAAGCCATACCCGGTCCATCTGCGTCAGCGCCAAATCCAGCGTGTGGATGGCGCGCTTCAGGAAGGACGTAAAACAGACGTCGAAATCCAAATCGGCTTCCCGCAACAGCAGGCCCGCCTGTTCGGCTTCCTCCATGCCGGTGTCGGACAGCTCCACATCCGTCCAGCCGGTAAATCGATTGCTTAAATTCCATTCGCTTTCTCCATGTCGTAACAAAACCAGTTTCATGGTCGTTTCTCCTCCATTTGGCCATTCGGTCGGCGCGCGGCAGCCACCCGCGCGGCGGATCAACGTATCCACCAAAGATATTCGCATCCGAACCCCCGCGTTCCTGCCGGATGAGGCTTGTTTACTACGGTGTAAATTGACAGGTTATGCCCTGTATGCTATGATCATCGGGAAATTAAGCAAAGAAGGTCGCTCCATGAAGATACCGTTTTTTGATTTACACCGCCAGTATGCAGAACTGCAAACCGAAGTGGAAGCGGCGGTATGCGAAAGCTTACGCGGCTGTACCTATATCGGCGGACCCGCCGTGAAACAATTGGAAACCTCCCTTGCGGAGTACCTGCGCGTAAAGCACGCCGTCACCTGCGGCAACGGCACCGATGCGCTGCGTATTGCGCTGCGCGCCGCGGGCATACGCCCGGGCGATGAAGTGGTTACAACACCCTTCACCTTTTTCGCCTCCGCGGAAGCCGTTGCCACGCTGGGCGCTACGCCCGTATTTGTGGATATCGATCCCCAAACCCTGAACATGGATCCGTCGAAGATCGAGGCCGCGATCACGCCACGCACACGCGCCATCCTGCCGGTGGATATTTTCGGTCTGCCCGCTGATATGGACGCGATTGACGAAATTGCCAAACGCCGCCACCTGCGTGTGGTGGAGGACGCGTGCCAGGCAATCGGCGCGGAGTATCACGGCCGTATGGCCGGCGCTTTGGGCGATGTCGGCTGTTTCTCGTTTTATCCGACCAAAAACCTTGCCGCTTATGGCGACGGCGGCCTGATCGTTACCGACGATGACGAGATCGCCGCGCTTTGCCGGGCCTATAAAGCCCACGGCAGTGGGCAAACCGGTTACCGGGCCGCGGCTCTGCTGGGGGAAGCGCCGGAAGAGGAGCTGCAGCTTGCGGAGAAGGCCCACGAGAACGGGCTGTATGATCCCTATAAATACTATAATTACCTGATCGGCGATAATTCCCGGCTGGACAGCGTACAGGCGGCGGTGTTGCAGGTAAAGCTGAAGCATTTGGGTAACTATACTGAAAAACGGACCCGGACCGCGCGCCGCTATACGCTCGGGTTGCAGGGCACGCCGGTTCAACTGCCCGATTTGGAGCCCGAAGGCGCAACGCCCTGCTGGCACCAATATGCCGTGTTGGCTCCGGATAAGGCCGAGCTGATGCAAAGCCTTACCGACGCGGGTATTGGCACAGGCGCGTTTTACCCTGTGCCGCTACACCTGCAAAAGGCGTTCCGCTCGCTGGGGTACCAAAAAGGCAGCCTGCCCCATGCCGAGCAGGCTTGCGAGCGCTCCGTCTGCCTGCCGATATTTCCGGAGCTTACGGCAGCGGAAGCGGAATTTATTATTTCAACCATTCGCACCCATTACGGGCTTGCCTGAGTTTTATAATATACTGCGAATATTCACAGGAGCACCGGCAGTCTGCCGGTGCTCCTGTGAAGGCTTAAAGCCTTTCCTACATTCCCGATTCAATGGGTACCAGCAATCAACCGGCTCCCCCGTTCAGGCTATAAAACCTTCCTGCTTCCACCGGCATTAAGCGACGATTGGGTACCGGCGGTCTACCGGTTCCCATGTTCAAGCTAAAACTTTCAAATATACAACCGGCAAGTAACGAACGAATGGGCACTACGGTCTGCCGGTACCCCTGTGAAGGCCCTAAGATCTTTCCGGCATCCTACCAGCGCTTCGACCATCTTCGGGTTGATCCGTGCAAACGCATTGCTCCCACCTTAATCCGCCGATCATACCAGCTGTGGCTCGTCTGTCCAAATGCCAATGGATGCGGGTAGCGGGGGGACGTTTGTGGCATGAAGCCCCATTGGCAGTCCAACCCGCCTATCCTTTACTGCGCACCCGGCACATCCAGTTGTTTTACGGTCAGGGCGGGGCATCGGTTCCCTATTCTCAGCGCTGCCCGTAAACGGGCGGCGCTTTTCCTTATCGGTTCATCGTGCTACCGTATCGCCGGTTTCAACGGATTGCCGAATTTACGGTTCGCGATCAGAACCAGCCTCGCAATCGCATACGCCCCGCCCAGAATCACCGCAAACCAGAGAACCGATTCGTATACAGGCTGCGTTGTAACATGCAGGAACGGATAAGGCCCGTCCAACACGC
>JAQUXV010000428.1 GCA_028692205.1 Eubacteriales bacterium | reverse complement strand
GGCGACGTGATCGGCGACTATTCGTTCGACTGTGAACTGAACCCCGGCGACACGCTGGTTTTTGAGGACATGGCCATCTACACCATGGTGAAGAATAACACTTTCAACGGCATGCCCCTGCCCGCCATCGGACTGCTGAAACCGGACGGTAGTGTTCAAATGGTGAAAGCCTTTGGGTATGAAGATTTCAAAGGGCGTCTATCGTAAGCGGCAACCGAAAACCTGATACGCAAAGCGGCGGGGAGAACGAATGGTTCTCCCCGCCGCTTCTTTCTCTTTGAATGCCTTCCGGAAAGGAGCCGGACAAAAGCATTCGTACAATGCCAATCGGTAAAATCCGCTACCGCTGCACCATGCATACCGGCTCCATCAGCCCGGCGCGGTGGTCGACCGTATCGTTTTTAATAATCAGGGAAAACAGCACCTCGTTGCAGAGCGTTACGGGAAGCTCTATTTCCACGCGGCTTTTCCCAAAGCACTCCCGACTACCCAGCAACCTGTCGCCCGCGTAGATTTCCACCGTGCCCTGCACGGCGTTCAGCACCAGGAAACGTCCGCGCGCCGATGCGCCGACATCCGCGCGGGTGTGGTACAGCGCATACTCTCCCGGATGCCCGTCAAACTGAGGCTGCCCCGTACCGGTAAAGTTAACGGGTTCCATGCTGCGGATATCGCTTTGGCTCATATCGGGGTTGATTTCCGGCTTCTCCGGCTGCGCCGTATGGCTGACGTGCCAACCCGCAAGCACCTGCATGTCCGTTCGGGGCACATCTTCCGGGAAGGGCCGCCCATGCACGGGCAGGGTTAGGGTCACATCGCCGAAACGGTTGGAAGAAAAGGTTGTTTCCACCTCGCGTACCCCGGCATCCGCCGCCACCAGTACCTGCGCGCGCCCGTTGAACAACCGTACGGTCGGCTCACTGTCCAGCGCGTGGCTGTTCGGATCGCCGTTGCCCACGCCCAACAGTTTTCCGCCGTTCACCGTCACGGTCAGCCGCGTATTTTCCAGCGGGCAGAAAACACCCCGCATATCCTCGCAGGACAGGTTGATAATCCCCACCGAATCGGTGTCCCGGAACAAGAACGGCACAGGCGCTTCCGGCACAAGCTTTTTGGCCCGCCCCGCGGTGCGCACGGCATCCTCCGCCACAGGATCGCCGCCCCGGTAACCCACGGCGCGCAGCTCGCCCGGCTGATAACGGACCCTCCACTCCGGCTGGCGCGCCCTGTCGACGGGCTGCCTGCCCAGCGATTTCCCGTTCAGGAACAGCTCCGCCTCCTCGCAGTTGGTGTAGGCCATCACCCGCACCTCCGTGCCGCGGCGGTGGTTCCAATGCGGCAGCACATGGATGCGGGGTTCCCGCGTCCAGTATGCCCGGTACAGGTAATACGTATCCTTGGGGAAGCCGCAGGTATCCATGATACCGAAATGGCTGCTCACGCTTGGCCACTCGTAGGGTGTCGGTTCGCCGCGGTAATCAAAACCCGTCCAGGCGAAAAGCCCCGCCACAAACGGCCGTGAAAGCACCGTGGTGTTCGTTTCCCGCACCGTAGCGCCCCAATCGGCACAATCCTCGTCGTAATTACCGAACACCTGCGCCGCCTCGTCGCTCTCCGCACAGCCGCGCGTGGCGAAAGCGGACACATCTTCACTGGAGATCAGCGGTTGTTCCGGAAACAGCGCGTGGAAACGGTCGAAACCGTCGAGGTAGTAGTTTATACCCGTCACATCCAGCGCGGTGGCGGCTCCACCCGGTTCGAACATGCCCGCGTTCAACGCCCCCGTGCAGGGGCGGGTATCATCCAGCTTGCGCACCTCCGCCCGCTGCCGCAGCGCGATGCGCCTGCCCTTGGGCGTACCCTGCAGCGGCTCTTCGTTAAAAAGTGAATAGAGGATCACGCACGGGTGGTTGCGGTCGCGCCGCACCATGCTGCGCAGCAGGGAAAGCGAAGCATCCGACGTGGAAAAGGAACGGTTTTCATCCATCACAAGCACGCCCAGCTCATCGCAGATATCCAACAGCTCACGGGGCGGCGGGTTGTGGGAGCAGCGGTAGGCATTGCAGCCCATCGCTTTCAGCAGCCCAATGCGGTAGCGCCACAAATCGGCGGGGATCGCCGCGCCGACACCCGCGTGATCCTGATGGCAGCACACGCCCAGCAGTTTCATCGGGTGTCCGTTGAGGAAGAAACCATATTTAGGGTCGAAGGCCGTTTCCCGCAGTCCGAAGGCCGTCCGGTTCGTATCGCGGCCCACGGTGGAAACCACAGCCGTCCGCAGCGTATACAGGTTTGGGTTTTCGACGTCCCACAAAACCGGGGAATCCAGCTTGCATTCCGCGCGCACCGTCTGCCGGGAGTAGGCGGCCACGCGCACCGGAAGCGACAGCTTCGCCTCCGTGCCGCCGGACGGCGCTTCCACCTCCGCCTCCAAGATGCCTTCCAGTTCGGTTTCCCCCGTGTTATCCAGCGTCCATTCCAGCGCGGTGCGCCAGTATCCGTCTATTTTTTGGGGTTTGATCCACACCCCGTCGTCCGCGATGTGCAGAAAGGGACGTTTCAGCAGCCACACATGGCGGTTGATGCCGCAGCCCTCGTACCACCAGCCTTCCCAGACAGTTTTATCCACCCGTACGGCGATTACGTTGGGCGTGGCGCTGAAGTTGGCGATATCCGTCAGCCGCAGGGCAAAGCCGTTGTAACAGCTTTCGTTGTGCCGCATCTTCACGCCGTTCACATACACGTCCGAGATGCCGGAAATCCCGTCGAACACAAGGGTGATTTCCTCCTGTTCGTCCTCCGGGTCCAGCAGGAAGGTTCGCCGGTACCAGCCTACGCCGGTGCGCTGGTATCCGTGGCTGACTACGCTGGTCATATCGAACGGCTCGGTGTGCTGCCAGTCGTGCGGCAAATCCACCGTCTGCCAGCCCGCATCGTTGAAGTTCAGCAGCGCGGGGCCCTG
>JAQUXV010000427.1 GCA_028692205.1 Eubacteriales bacterium | reverse complement strand
ATGAACGATGGATAATCCGGAATATTTGCGACCGTATTGCGGGCTTGACAATTGACGGAAAGGCCATATAATTAGTTTGTCTAACGAATAAGAACGAATGCGGGGGAGCGGCGGTCATGGACGAATTCAGCAGGGAGCTAAACCTGTTGCTGGTCAGCACTTATCGGGATGTCGGCAAGCTGGAAGAGGGCATGCTCCACTCGGTAAGCGGTATGGAGCTGTCCATCGGCGAGCTGCATATGCTGGAGGCAATCGGCGAGAACCACGAAAAAGGCGTGCTGGTATGCGAACTGGCACAGCGCATGGAGCTTACGCCCCCTACGGTAACCGTGGCCATCAACAAGCTCGCATATAAGGGTTTTGTGCTCAAAACCCGTTCCACGCTGGACAGACGCAGCGTCATTGTAACACTGACGAGACTGGGCAAAAAAATGAACGCCGCGCACCGCTATTTTCACGAGCAGATGGTGCGCAATATCGAAAAACGCCTTTCATCGGAGGAACGCGAAGGTTTGCTGCGGGGGATGCAGTCGCTCAACGTTTTTTTTAAGAATGCGCTGGAAGAACAGCACAATAAAAACGACGCTGACGACGACAAGGAAACGGATAACGGAAAGAGTGTGAACGAATGATTATACGTTCTTTCGGGCATGCGCTGCCCAAACGAACGGTGACCAATGAGGAAATCGTACGTATTTTGGACACGTCGGACGAATGGATTCAAGCCCATACCGGCATTGAAAGCCGCCATGTGCTGAGCGACGGCGAAACGCTGAGCGATCTTGGCACGCAGGCGTCGCAGATGGCGCTGGAACGCGCCGGGTGGAAGCCGGAAGATCTGGATTACATCCTCTGTTCCACCACGCAGGGAGAAATGTTCTTCCCTGCGACATCCTGCCTGATCCAGAAAAAACTGGGGTCGACGTGCCCCTGCCTGGATGTGAACGCGGGATGCACGGGCTTCCTTTACGCGCTGGATGTGGCGGATGCGCTGCTGGCCAGCGGCAAGGTGAAACGGCTGCTGATCGTGTGCGCGGAGCAGATTACGCGCCTTGCGGACTGGAAGGACCGGAGCACCTGCGTGCTCTTCGGCGATGCCGCGGGCGCGGCGTTGTGCGAGCGGGGCGAGGGGCTGAAAGCGATCCGCCTTACCGCGGAAGGCAATGCCGACGCGCTGTACGGCTGGCCGGACGGGGGCAACTGCCCGTTTGACGACCAGATTCCCAAAGCGGAACCGCTGCGCATGAAGGGACAGGAAATTTTCAAGTTTGCCGTTACCCGTTCGCTTCGGGATATCAAGGCCGTTACGACGCACTGTAAGCTGGGCGTCGACGCGGTGGATCATTTTGTGCTTCACCAGGCGAACCGCCGCATTCTGGATGCGGTGCGCGACCGCCTGAAGCAGCCGGCGGAAAAGTTTCCCGTCAACATTACCACGCACGGGAACACCTCGTCCGCCTGCATACCCGTTCTCCTGTCCGAAATGACGGAGGACGGACGCCTCCAAAAGGGGCAAACGCTTGTGCTCAGCGCGTTCGGCGCGGGGCTGACTACCGGCGCAGCAGTGCTGCAATATTAATTTGGAGGTAAATATCATGACTACGTTTGAAACCATTGCCAAAATGCTTGCGGAATCCAAGGACCTGGACGCCAACGAAATCAAGCCCGAAATGACCTTTGCCGATCTGGGTCTGGACAGCCTTGACGTTGCGGAACTGGTGATGAACATGGAAGACGAACTGGGCGTAACCATCGAGATCAGCCCGGCACTGAAGACCGTTGCGGACGTCGTGACGCTGGTGGATGAGCAGAAGAAATGATTGAAACAGCCATTACAAAGGGCCTTGGCATTCGCTATCCCATCTTTCAGGGGGGCATGGCGTGGGTATCCGAGGCGAATCTGGCCGCGGCGGTTTCCAACGCGGGTGGGCTGGGCATCATCTCCGCGATGAACGCGGACGCGAATTATCTGCGCGAGCAGATTCGCAAATGCCGCACGCTGACAGATAAGCCTTTCGGTGTCAACGTGATGCTGATGTCCCCGCATGTGGTGGAAGTGGCGCGTGTCTGCGTGGAGGAGAAACCCGCCGTGGTCACCACCGGCGCGGGACTTCCCACCGCTTATATGAAGGATTGGATTGCCGCGGGCATCAAGGTGATTCCCGTGGTGCCCTCCACGGCAATGGCGAAGCTGGTGGAGCGCGCGGGCGCGTTCGCGGTGATTGCCGAGGGCGGCGAAAGCGGCGGCCATGTGGGCGACCTGTCCACAATGACGCTGGTGCCCCAGGTGGCCGACGCCGTTAAAATACCCGTGCTGGCCGCGGGCGGCATTGCGGACGGGCGCGGCGTAGCCGCGGGCTTTATGCTGGGCGCGCAGGGCGTGCAGTGCGGCACTGTGTTCCTCTGTGCCGAAGAATGCGCCGTGCATGAGAACTACAAGCAAAAGGTAATCGCCGCCAAGGACATCGATACCGTGGTGACCGGCAAACGCCTGAACCACGCCGTCCGGAGCCTGAAAACCGCTTTTACGCGCCATTATCTGGAAAAGGAATACGATCCCCAGACGTCCGGCGAGGAGCTGGAGCAGTTAGGCGTCGGCGCGCTGCGTAAAGCCGCGGTCTGCGGAGATTTGGATGAGGGCTGCTTCCTAGCCGGGCAGGCGGCGGCCATGGTGCATTCCGTACGCCCCGCGGAGGCAATTATCCGCGAGATGTTTGAACAGGCGGAAACCATCCTTACGGAGGCTCCGAAATGGGTAAAATAGCGTTCGTTTTCGCAGGGCAGGGCGCACAGTACGCGGGCATGGGAAAAAGCCTGTACGAAACCTCTCCCGCCGCCAAAAAGGTTTTTGACGAGGCGGAGGCAATACGCCCGGGCACGCTGGCACAATGCTTTTCCGGCACAAAGGAGGAGCTGAGCCTGACGCTCAACACCCAACCGTGCCTGATGGCGGTGGACACGGCCTGCGC
>JAQUXV010000426.1 GCA_028692205.1 Eubacteriales bacterium | reverse complement strand
ATTGAAAGGTTTTTATATAAACAGCCATCAGCCATGAAACGACGAGGGTAACTTTCATCGCCGGATTCGGCGCATCCTCCGCCCGGCAGCACACGCTTTTTCTTCTGTTTCCGTCTCGCCACGGCGTAAAGTTGCCATGGTTCCACTGTAACATTTCCCCCGTATTCCCACTGTGACAGCCGATTTCGCTTGACTTTTCTCCGGGGCCTGTGTATCCTTTTTTTGCGACCCGTCAAAATAGGGTAAGAAAGAAGGAGAAAAACCATGCGAAAAAGCAACGGCGTGCTTCCCTGCCGACATCCGGGATTGCCGCATGCCCTGCCGCACGGCTGCTCTCCTTTGAAGACGTTGTGTTTTCGCGTGTCCCGGGGCATTCCGGCCCTGCACGTGGAAACCGGCATACCGGCCGCGGCAATGCGCGATTTCGGCGTACCCATCCGGCCGGCGGCCTCATAGCGCCGAGTTAACGTCACTTTTTTACCGGTGCTCGCGGGTATTCTCCCGCGTGTGCTTTCTCCTGCGTTTCGCAGGTTTTTGGAGGGGTTATGCAACGTTCTGTTTTCGCGCGCACGGGCGCGTTTCTTCGTTCCTGTCTCTGCTGGGATCGTCCCTTTATCCGCTGGGTTCTCATTGTGGCGCTGCCGATTATCCTGCAGGATCTGGTAGGCGCGTCGCTGCACATCATCGACGGCCTGATGGTTTCCAGCCTTGGCGACGCGGCGTACTCCGCCGTTACGCAGGCCAACCGTTACACCTTCGTGCTCCAGCTTTTCTGTTTCGGCACCGCCTCCGGCGGCACCATTTTCATGAGCCAGTACTGGGGCGCGCGGGATATTCCCCGGATGCGCCACTCCATGGGCATTTCGCTGGCGGCCGTAACGCTGATCTCCATTCCCTTTACGGCGGGCGCGCTGTTCATGCCGGAAACCATCATCAGTTGGTTCCTCCCCGCGGGTGAAAGCCGCGTCATTGCCGTTACCTATCTGGCGGCGGTCGCGCCCAGCTACATCCTGGTCGCCTGGAGCACGGTATACTCCATGTGCATCAAAGCCGGGGAAAAGACCTACATCCCGCTGATTGCCGGGGTGGTCAGCCTGTGCGCGAACACCGTGCTCAACTATCTGCTCATCTTCGGGCAGTTCGGTTTTCCGAAGCTGGGCGTGCTGGGCGCGGCCATCGCCACCGATATCGCCGCCGCCCTGCAACTGGGCATTAACCTGCTGTTTGCCTATGGCAAGCACCTGCCCGCGGGCGCTACCTTCCGGCAGATGTTCAGCGGCGACCGCGGCTTTGTACGGCGTTTTTCCAAAGTCGTCACGCCGGTAATCTTCAACGAGGGGCTGTGGTCGCTCGGGGTGACGATGTACGGCGTGTACTACGGCCACATGGGGGATATCGCCGTAGCGGCCACGGGCATCTGCTCCACGGTGGATAACCTCGTGTGGGTATTCCTCTTCGGCATGATGCACGCCACCGCCATCATCATCGGCAAAACCCTCGGCGCGGGCCGCAAGGAGGAGGCGTACCTTTACGCCAAGCGGATGATCGCCGGGGCTATGACGGCGGGCGTGGTACTGGGCGTCGTTCTCATCCTGATCCGTACGCCGGTGCTTTCGCTGTTCGGCGGCCTTTCCACCGAGGCGATTGAAAAGGCGCGGGTCATCCTGCTGTTCAGCGCGATCACGATGTGGTTCCGCGCCTACAACACCATCAACGTCGTGGGCGTTTTGCGCAGCGGCGGGGATACGGTTTTCAGCCTGTGTCTGGACGTGGGTAGCATGTGGATCGTGGGCGTGCCGCTGTGCGCCGTGGCGACCTTCGTGCTCCATCTGCCGGTGGAATACGTGTACCTGTGTACCTTTGCCGAAGAGATTGTTAAAATCATCATCGGCGTGCCTCACTTTATCGGCCGCAAATGGCTGAACAACATTACCGAGAAGAAGGGGGAACCCGTTCTTGAAGCCCATTGATATGGTGGTTAAAATCGGCAGCATGGCGCTGATCCAGCGCGAGGACGGCACCATCGACTACAATATTTTTCAGCGTTTGGGCGACGACCTGCGCCCCGGTATGGCGCTGGTTACCAGCGGCGCCACCGAAATCGGCCGACTGGATTTTCTGCACCGTACGGGCCACGAACTGACCGGCGACCCGGAGCTGGTGAAAACCGATTACGCCGCGCAGGGCCAGATCGTGCTGATGGACAACTACCGCAAATTCATCCATCCGGAGTACGGCGTGCGGCAGCTGCTGGTGGAGCACACGCACTTCAACGATCCCATCAAGCGCGAGCACATTCGCCGGTTCCTGCTGCGCGCGGCCGAGCAGGACGCGATACCCATCATCAACTACAACGATCCCGTCAGCGACGAAGAAACCCGTAAAATGGAGCTTGCAAGCCGCAGGCAGGACGGCGAAACCGTGGTCGAGTGCGTGGATAACGACGAGACTGCCGCGGTAATCGCCTCGCTGGTCGGCGCGGGCACGCTGGTGCTGCTAACCGGCACCGAGGGGATATACCTCGACCGTAACGACCCTTCCACCTTGGTACGGGATTTGATTTGCACCGACATTCAAACGCTGCGCGAACGTGTAACGGAACTGATGACCCATTGCGACGGCGCCAGCCGCAGCGGCGCGGGCGGCGCGAAAGCCAAGCTGGCTTTCGCCCTGCGCGCGGCGGAACAGGGCAGCCACGTAATCATCGGCCATGCGCGCCACCACATCGCGGCGCTGGCGGACGGCAGCGTGCCCTGCACCCATATCGGCGTCGCCGCCCGATAACGCTCAGGCAACGAAGGAGGCCGCCCGTATGAGTTGGTTTCAACTTGTGGTAACGCTGGGTTGCACAATCGGCGCGGGGTTTTTCTATTACCTGATGGATCTTGCGCCCCAAAGCCCCAAAAAGCTCCCTGTCAAAGGCGGCGGAGAGTTCCGGATGCCGGATATGTATTTTCGCGGCACGCCGGGCACG
>JAQUXV010000034.1 GCA_028692205.1 Eubacteriales bacterium | reverse complement strand
TAGCGCGCAGCAAATCCGCAAGGGAATGGGTAACGTTCAGGTTGGTATAGCCGGCGCGCGCGCCCGCGTCGGTGAACGGCGCGCGTTCGCCGCCCGCCAGCAGGTACGGATGGTACATCACGCCCCGCGCGCCGATGGGCACTTCTTTGGCCAGCGCCTCCGCGAGCGCATAGACGCTGGTGTTTTTAGCGGCCGCCTCTCGTTTCAGTTCCCCGCCGAAGGTGTTCAGTGCCCATTCCAGGTTCGGGGTGCCCGCGAGCGACGCCATCAGCCGCAGCCACCTTCCCGGCATCACGTGGGCCACCGTCATTCCGGCGTGAATGGTATCCGTCAGGGGCTTGTCGATCACCATTTCGTGCAGCGCCGCCGTGCCGATGATGGAGCAGCAGTGCCCGGGTTCCACAACGCCGCTGCCCAGCGCGCAGGCGCTCACATCCATCGGCCCGGACGTCACCAGGATCTGATCGCTCAGGCCCAGCTCGTCCGCCACGCTTTTTTGCAGGCGGAAGGCGTTTTCCTCCGCGGGCAGCACAGGCGGATACTTATCCATATAAGCTTCCAGACCGCACAGTTCAAAGGCGCGGGGGTCGTACTGCCGGGTTACCGGGTTCAGGAAAATCAGGGATTGATCCGTCGCGTCGGTCGTTATCATGCCGGTGAGTTTGTAAAACAGATAGTCCTTCAGGTGAAGCAGATGCTTCGCTTTTTGCAGGGATTCGGGCTCATGGCGTTCCATCCACTTTACGATGCCGTTCTGGTTGCCCGTAAAAACACGGGTGCCCGTACGGTCGAAAAGCCGGTCGCAGGTGCCGTCGTCCACCCATTCGTCTACAATTTCCGAGGCGCGGCCGTCGCAAAAGCAGCAGCCGTTTCGCACCGGTTCGCCGTTTTCATCGATCATCCATAAGCCGTCGCCCTGCGCGGTGATGCCGATGCCGATAATGCTGTCCCGGTCGAAGCGGGCGCCCACGTCCTTGAGCGCCAGACGCGCGTTGTTCCAGATTTCCCGCATGTCCTCCTCATACATGTCCTGCCGGGGGCAGATCGCGGTCAGCTTAAAATCCTTCTTGTAAACCTCGTTGCCGAGGACATCCATCACGACGGCTTTGATGCTGGTCGTTCCGGAATCGATGCCGATGATGTACTTTTCCATGTTCTGCTCCGATCAGTCGAAGGTGCGCTTCAGAAAAGCGAGGCTTTCCCCGAGCATCCGGTCCAGCATGGCGTCGTCCCAGCCGGCGGGAAGCATTTCGCGCCACACGTTGCCGCCGCTCAGGGCCACGGTGCCGCCGGTATGCACCAGCGGCTCGATGCTGATGCACTTATTGTAGCCGATATCCTTCATGGCCCGGGCGATCTCCGCCCAAGGCTGAAAGCCGGGGCGCGGCAGCTTGCGGTTGTTGGACCCCACGTGATAGTGGGCCAGCCGGTCGCCCGCGGTGCGCACGGCCTCCGCCAGATCGTCCTCCTCCAGCATTCCGTGGAAGATATCCAGCAAGATATTGATGTTTGGGCTTCCGGAAGCTTCGGCCAGCGCGCGCGCTTCGGCGGCGGTGTTGACCAGATAGCTTTCAAAGCGGTTGACAACTTCCATGTTCCAGCTGATGCCGTAGTCCGCCGCCGCGCGGCCCACCTCGCCAAGAGACCTGGCCGCCGCATCGAACCGGCGGGCTTTATTCTGCGGGTCGGAAAGGCCGCACCATTGGCCGTAGTTGATGCCGGAGAAGTTGCGCGTGCCGAGTTTCGCAATCGCGGCGAGCAGTTCCTTCGCTTTTTCCACCGCCTTCGCGCGGTCGGCCTCATCCAGCGCGGAAACATCCTGCTCGGGTCCAAAGCCGCCCAGCGTGTATAGCTCGATTTTGTTCGCCTTGCAGGCGGCTTTGATGTCCGCGATTTCCCGGTCGCCCATCGTTAAAATCCGGCCGCAGAAAATTTCCAGCACATCCAAACCGCACTTGCGGGCGCGTTCAATCTTCTGCGGATAATCCTCGCCTTCCCAGTCTTTGCCCCAAAAGCTGTAGGTAATGCCGTATTTCATTATTTTCACCTCTGTGATAAACTGATATAAGAAAAGGAATGCCAGCCGCACAGCTACCATCCCTTTTCCGACCGAAGCACACCTTCCAGGGAGGATGACCCATAAGGCTCTGGAAGAGCGCTTCAGTGCCCGGCAGGAACCGCCACAGCGAGCAGCGGAGACGGTTCCTGCCTATTTTTGTGAAATCAGAAGTCGTAGTTATCCACCGTCTCGGCGGTGAATACCAGCGGTTCGCCCATGATCACGGTTTTGTTGTTGATGGTCACGGTGTTGTAGCCCTCGATGCTCACATCGCCGTCAACCACCGGGTTCCCGTCCAGAATGTACTTGGCCATGCCGACCGTCAGATAGCCCAGGTTCGCGGGATCCCACAGGATACCGGCGTCGATGGCGCCTTCCTTCAGCAGCGTGCGGGCGTCGTTAGGCATACAGGTGCCCACCACGGCGGTGGCAGCCTGCATTCCCATTTCGGAAACCGCCTGGCCCGCGCCGATGGGGGCGGGAGAGCTGAAGCCGATAATGCCCTTGAGGTCCGGGTAGGTGGTCAGCAGATCGAGGGTTTTAGAATACGCTTCGTCAACGCTTTCGTTGGTGCAAACCGGGTCGCACACCAGCGTCAGGTTGGGGTATTTCTCGGCCGCGTAGGCCAGGCCGAATGCGATCCACTCGTTGCAGGTGCCGGCGGTGAGCGTGGACGTTAAAATGACGTATTCACCCTCGTCGGTGCCCATGTGCTCCACCATCTGGTCCCAAGTATATTCGGCGAACTGCTGATAATCGATTTCCTTCACGGACAGATCCACCACCGAAGGATCGGCGGGCGAATCCCAGTCGATAATCACAATGCCCGCTTCCTTGGCCTGCGTCAGCACAGGGGTAAGGGAGTCCGCATCGTTGGCGGAGATCGCGATCGCGTTCACGCCCTGGCTGATCAGGTCCTGAATCATGGAAACCTGCTCCGCGGCGTCGGCCACGGTGGGGCCCGTGAATACAGCGTTAACTCCGAGGGTTTCTCCGGCCTTTTCAACGCCCGCGCGGGCCGCTTCAAAGTAGGTAATGCCGACCAGCTTGGGCATTACGACGATGGTGTAGGTGTCGCCGCCGGTCTCGGCCAGCGTCGCTGCAGAGACCAGAAGAAGTGCCGCCGCAAGTACCAGTGCGAGTATCTTTTTCATGGATAGTCCCTCCTCATATTTTGGAAAATTACATATGCCGGCGTCTCCGCCTCCACGGAAGCAGGCATCAGGTACAGGTTTTATGGGCCGGTAGGGTGCGCCTTACGCGCTCGCCCCTGCGGCGGGTGAAAAAGTTCACCGTCAGCACACCGATCAGCACCAGACCGGTAATCATCGAGGTCAGGCAGGGGTCCATACCAAAAATGTTCATGCCGCTGGAGATGCACTGCAGCAGCATTACAGCCACCACGATGCCGCCCACCTTGCCGTAGCCGCCGGTGATCAGCGTGCCGCCGAGCACTGCGGCCGCCACTGTCTGCATCAGGTAGGACGAACCATAGTCGATCCTCGCGGAATTATAACGGGACATCATAATCACCATCGCGATGCCGCTCAGGAAGCCCGAGAGCACGTACGCCCACATCGTCGTGCGGCGCACGTTGATGCCCGAGTACATCGAAGTTTTGGGGTTGCTGCCCACCATGTATACGTTCAGGCCCCAAGGCGTGCGTTCCAGCAGAAGGTAGACCGCCGCCGCCGCAACAAGGAACAATATCATCGGAACCGGGATGCCCAGCAGGGTCTTGTTGCCGAACCAGTAAAACTCGGTCGGGAATTTGGAAATCGAATTGCCTTTGGAGATCAGCAGGCCGATGCCTTCATACAGCGTGGAGGTGCCAAGCGTCGTCATCATGGCGGCGGTGCCTACGTAGGAAACCACGCTCCCGTTAATAAAGCCGCACAGCGTAGCCACGCCCAGCACCGTAGCCACCGCCAGCGCAATGGCAAGGTTCGGGTCCGTGCCGCCGGCCCATAGCCGGGAGAGCACCAGCGCGCCGAGAATACCGCCCAGCGTGCCCGAGGTGATGACCGAAAGGTTGATGCCGCCGGTCAGGATGGTCACCATCATCGCCAGCGCAAACAGGCCGAACTCCGGAAGCTGAAAGCCCATGGAGCGGAGGTTGTTGCCGGTTAAAAACTTGCCGGGCGACATGATGGACAGTACGGCGAAAATGATCGCAAATATAATCAGCAGAACCCATTCCTGCGATAGCTTGATCTTCTTCATCTCTCGTCGTCCTCCGTTATCATTCGCTGATGTCCACCCGGCTCACGTGGCTCTTGGCGCGGTTCTTCTGGATCACCACGAAGCAGATCGCGACCACCATCACGGAGCCCAGAATGATCTTCTCCCAATAGGAGGAGATATGCATCAGGGTCAGGCCGTTTTTGATGATGGCAAACAGCATCACGCCCAGCACCGTGCCCAGCAGCGAGCCTTCGCCGCCCATTACGTTTACGCCGCCCAGAATTACCGCCGCGATCACGTCCATTTCATACCCCGTGAACGCGTTGGGGTCCACGCGCCGCATGATGGTGATTTGCGTAACCCCAGCCACGCCGCACACGAAGCCCATATAGGCGTAGGTGAACATCTGCACCGCTTTGATGTTGAAGCCCACGCGCGCGGCCGACAGCATATTGCCGCCGATGGCGAACACGCCGCGCCCGACCTTGGTATGCCGGAGGATCACATAGGTAAGCCCCAACACCAGCGCCAGGGGGATCAACTGGATCGGGAGGCCGATATAGGTGCCGTCGCCCTTGGGGAATATCTTCAAAAACGACGTCAGCCCGAAATCGATGAAGGACTGTGGAATGTTGTTGATATAAGCGCCTTTCGTAAGGAATATCATCAGCCCGGTGGCCACCGAGTACATGCCCAGCGTCGCCACCAGCGGCGGAAGCTGCAAAAACGCGATCAACAGGCCGTTGAGTATTCCAAACAGAACGCCGACGCAGATGCCCAGCAAATAGGCCGCAACCGGGTCGGGTGAGACCCTGACCAGAAAATTGCCCACAACCAGCGTAGTAGCGGTAATAATGGCGGCCACGGAAACGTCGATGCCGCCTGTTATCATCACCATCAGCATTCCCACGGAAACCATCATGAGAATGATGTTGTTCTTCAGCACGTTCATCAGGTTGCTTGCGCTCAGGAACTTACCGTTGTTCAGCGTAATAACGAGCGACAGGATCAGCACGAGCATGACCAGCGCCATTTCCCTGCTTTTTAAGAACCGCTTCATCTTCCCGCCCCCTTTGTTTTTTGGGAGAGGATGGCAGCGTTCATCAACTCTTCCTGGTTGGTATCGGCGCCCTCAAACACGCCGTTGATGCGCCCGCGGCGCATCACCAGCACCGTATCCGAAATGGACAGGACTTCCGCAAGCTCGCTGGATACCATCACAATGCCCATGCCTTTGGCGGCCAGTTCCCGCATCAGGTTGTGGATTTCCGACTTGGCGCCCACGTCGATGCCGTTGGTCGGTTCGTCGATAAAGAGGATTTTCGGGTTCGTGGCCAGCCACTTGGCGATTACCACACGCTGTTGGTTTCCGCCCGACAGCTTTTGCACCAGCATATCCGGATACCCCGGGCGGATGTTCAGGCGCTCGATCCATTTTTTGCTGATCGAATGGATGCGCCGGTAGCTGACCAGTCCGCTCCTGCCGCGAAGCTTATCGTGAATGGTGATGACGGTGTTATCTTCAACGCTTTTGGTGAGCACCAGGCCCTCGGTTAACCGGCTTTCCGGCACATAACCAATGCCGTGGCGCATCGCGTCCTGCATGCTGCGAATGGTGACCGGCTTCCCGCCGATCAATATTTCGCCCTGGTCGGCGACGTCAATACCGCAGATTGCCTGCACCACTTCTGTGCGGCCCGCGCCCACCAGCCCGGTAATGCCCACGATCTCGCCGCTGCGCACCCGGAAGCTGATATCCCGGAAACAGCCTTCCTTGCTTAACCCGCGAACCTCCAGCAGGGTTTCGCCGATCTTCTCGGCGCCGTTGCGGGTAAACTCCACCTTGCGCCCCACCATCAGGTTGATGAGGGTGTCGTTGTCCATTTCGTCCCGGGGATGGGCGGCGATGTATTGGCCGTCCCTAATCACCGTAAAGGTATCGGCAATCTCAAACAACTCTTCCAGCTTGTGGCTTACAAACAGGATGGAAATGCCGCGCGCTTTCAGATCCCGGATAATTTTGAACAGCAATTGTACTTCGCTGCCCGACAACGTAGACGTCGGCTCATCCATGATGATCAACTGCGCCTCGCAGGCAAGCGCCCGCGCGATGGCGACCAGCTGCTGCTTTGCGGTCGACAGCGTTCCCAGTTGAACGTTCATATCAATGTCCACGCCCAACAGGTTCAGCGCCCGCTGCGCCTTGGCGCGCATATTCTTCCAGTGGATCCCGACGCCCTTGCGCTCCACCTCGCCGGTGATCGCGATGTTTTCCACCACCGAAAGGTTGGGGAACAGTGAAAAATCCTGATAGATCACCACAATCCCCTTATCCAGCGACAGTTTCGGCGTAAGCGAGGAAAACTGCTCGCCGCTGATGCATATTTCCGCTCCCTCATCCGGCTTATAATTGCCGGCCAGAATTTTGATCAGCGTGGATTTCCCCGCCCCATTTTCGCCAACCAGCGCGTGTACCTCGCCCCGGCGTACCGTCAGGTTGATGCCGTCGAGAGCCCGAACGCCGGGGAATGTCTTGCTGACGTTTTCCAGCCGGATGAAAACGTTCTGTTCCATATTTACACTCCATTTGCCTTACTTGCCAAAGAACATCTCCACCAGGTTCGCGTGGCGCCCGGGGGCCCCCGGCAGCGTCCAGCCCAGCTCGCGGATCACCTCGTCGATGCCCTCCGTATCCTCCCGGGTCAGCGTTTTCAGGGTTTTCCCCATAATCCGCCCCACTTCGATCGATTCCGCCAGCGATTCCATCACCTGCAGCGATTCGATCGCGTTCAGCACGTTTTTGGGGCTGCATACCAGCGCGCCGTGGCTTTCCAGGATAAAGCCGTTGGAATCGTTCATCACCGGGTCGAACATCAGCCCGAGTTCGCGCATGTTCGGGTCCGCATACGGCACGGTAATCACAGGCCCAAGCTGCATCATCGCCTCCGGGATGAGCGGAAGCATCAGCGCCGCCTTGCCCGCCTCGCAGGTGGAAAGGCCCGTTGCCAGCGGTGGATGCGCGTGCATTACGGCGGTAATGTCCGGCCGCTTTTGCAAAATGTGCAGGTGCAGGAACGTTTCGCCGGTCGGTTTTTTTCCCTCGGGGATATACAGGGGGTCTCCGTGCAGCGTAAGCACGCAGATATCCTCCGCCTCGATGAGGCGCTTGGGGGTGTTGGTAGGGGTGATTAAAACAACGTCCTCTTCAACACGGCAGGAAACGTTGCCGCTTACCGCGGGGCCGTATCCCAGTTCCGCGTCCCGGTGACAGACTTCCACAATTTCCTCCACTTGATGCCAATACTTCCGAATGTACTCGTTCATGTTTATTCTCCTACTGCTTTAATCTGTTTCCAATCGAACAGCGCGAGCGCCTGTCGATAATACTTGTCCCACAGCGCTTCATCCTGCGGCTGATACACGGTAATGTCTGCGCTTTTCCCGATAGCGTCCTGCGCCTGCGCGTCGTCTTTCAGCATTCCCGCCGCAAGCCCCTGCTGCATAAAATTCCCGATGACCGAAGCTTCCGACGGACCGGCCAGCACTTTCATTCCCAGCGCGTTTGCCGTAAACCGGCACAGCAGCGGGTTTTTCGATCCTCCGTTGAGCAGCCGCAGTTCGGTAAACTTTAACCCCGACAGCGCGGACAGGGTATCCGCGGAATACCGGTAACGGAAAGCCAGACTTTCCAGCACCACACGCACGATTTCCCCCGGTGTTTCCGGTATCCATTGGTCCGTCTTCCGACAATAGGCCTGCACCTTTTGCGGCATATCCCCCCGCAGGAAGAAGCTCTCGTCTTCCGTGTCGATCGCGGCGAGAAACGGCCCGCCGCGCGACGCCAGTTTCATCATCTGTGAATAGTGCATGGTTTTGCCGTTTTCGTTCCATGCCCGGCGGCATTCCTGCAAAATCCACAGCCCCGTATGGTTGAAGCGCAGGTGATGCTGCCCGGACAGGCCCAGGTCGTTGGTCGCTCCCGATTCATACAGCGCATCGCCGCTCAGCGCGGAGGGCACGCGGCAGCCCATGCACGACCATGTGCCGCAGCTCAGGTACAGGCTTTCCTCCAGCCTGCCCACTGGCACGCAGCCGCTGGCCGAC
Organism: Eubacteriales bacterium; assembly: GCA_028692205.1. The sequence goes on along the minus strand of JAQUXV010000034.1, from coordinate 5,402 downwards.
GCGGTATCGTGCCCCGCCACGGCGATGACGACCGGCGGCTTCTTCAGCCCGATCTCCTTGCACAGTTCCCCCTGCAGCGGCCCCAGCACCGTACCGTTATCAATCAGTTCCGGCAGCCAGCCGGGATCGATCCCCAGACCGCGCATATAGTCGCGGTTCCATGCGCCGTTTCGCATATCCACCAGCTGCGACGTGGCCGCCATGGTTTTTTCGGAGGCGGCTTTTCCGCAAAGCAGATAATTAAACAGGTCGGAGATCATCAGCACCGTGTGGGCCTGCGCCATCAGCTCCGGCTGCTCCGCCAGCAGGTAGTTCAGCACAACGGCGGGCTGCATCGCCATGGGGATAAACAGCGTCTGCTCGAACAGTTCGCGGCGGGTATATTTCCGGTAAATCGAAGGCAGCACTTTTTCCGGCGCGGTTTCCCGGTAGTGGATCGGCGTGCGCAGGAGTTCTCCGTCCTCGTTCAGCACCCCAACGGTATTCCCCCACGAGCACAGGCCGACCGTATCGAACGCGAACCCCGCTTTCACGCAGAGTCGCATGCCCGTTACTACCTCCGCAAACAGCTGCGGCACATCCCAGCACAGCAGTCCGTTTTCCTGTACCGGTTGGTTCACAAACCGATAAATCTCTTGCATTTGCAGGCCGTCCGGCGTCCAACTGCCCCATACTACACGACCGTTGCTTGCGCCCAGATCGATCGCCAGCATCGCGTTGGGCTTCATTCCTGTACCTCCTGTTGTCCGATTCCGCATAGGGCACGGTTTTTGCCCGCTCCGCACGCACAGTATTGTGAAATCGGCAATTGTCCGCCTCATCGCGGTTTCACTACCGGGTTCGGCAATCCGGCGGCGTATGCCCGAACCGGCGTCCGTATTATAAATAATATTCGTCCGGGTCCTGAAAATAGCGTTTATGGGTGTTGAGTTCTTTCAAACTTTCAAAGTCGTCATCGGTAATCTTCAGGCGGAAAATGTCCGCATTTTCCGCAATATGCGCCGGGTTGGACGACCGGATGATCACCCGAACGCCATACTGTGTCAGGTACCGCACGGCGAGCTGGGCGGGCGAGCATTGGTATTTCTCCGCCATCGTTCGGATCACCGGATGGGAGATGACTGCCGTTCCCCGCAGCAGCGGGCTCCACGCTTCCACAATAATGTGATGTTCGCGGCAGTATGCCAGCAGTTGCTCGTCGATATAGAAAGGGTGCATTTCCACCTGATTGACCATCGGCTGCACGCCGCCCATCGCTTCCAGCGTCCGCAGGTGCGCGGATGTGAAATTGCTGACGCCGATAGCCGCCACCTGGCCCTGTGCATACAAGTGCTGCAATGCGCTCCAGGTTTCCTGGTACAGCCCTTTCATCGGGCAGGGCCAATGGATCAGCAGCATATCCGGGCGGGTGCGCAACCGCGCTGCGCTTTCCTTAAATGCCTCCAGCGTGCGGCGGTAGCCATGGTCGGTATTCCATATCTTTGTGGAAAGATACAGTTTGGAGCGCGGCTGGCGCAGGCGGGAGATCGCTTCTCCCACCGCCGCTTCGTTTCCGTAATGCTCCGCCGCGTCGATGGCGGTAAAGCCCGCATCCAGCGCGGCCCCTATCACGCCGTCCAGATCCTGAACCTTGTAGGTGCCGATGCTCAAAACCGGCACTTCAACGCCGTTATGCAGCGTAACCGTGGGAATGATTGAAGGCATCGTATTCACCTGCGCTCAAGTTGTGCGGATATCGGCGAACATATCGCTCATCGTGCTGTAGCGTCCCGGAGGGCACGGCATCACCGCGCCGCGCTGCTTCAGCAGTTTATCCATTCCCTTCATGTTGTGGTCATTCAGTTCGCGGATATGATCCTCAAAAATCCGGCAGGTCAGCGCCGCTTTTGCGTGCGCCTCCATAACCTGGCAGGCATCCACCGTATCGCCGATGCCCGTATGGCTGCATACCAGGCAGCCGTGGTTGCCCATGATAAACGCGTTGCTGCGCATAATGTACGGATCAAACGAGTAGCCCAGTTCGTCTCCGTTGGGACGCACATAGGGAATCGTCAGGATCGGCCCGAGGAAGGTTGCGGCATCCGGAAGCACGGCTTTGCTCATCACTTCCGCGCCTTCTTCGGTAAGGGACATACCGATCAGCAAAGGCGGATGAGCGTGCATCGTCGCTTTTACATCCGGTCTGACCTTCATAATATGCAGATGCATAAAAGCTTCGCCGGTCGGTTTGCGGCCTTCCGGAATATACAAGGGGTTTCCATCCAAGTCGATCATGCAGATATCTTCGAACCGAATCTTCCGTTTTACAATTCCGGTTGGGGTAATTAAAACCACATTGTCGTCGACCCGATAAGCCGCATTGCCGCCGGATCCCGCGCCGTACCCCAACTCAGCGGAACGCTGGCATGCCTCAATCATTTCCTCAATCTGGGACTTGTACTTCTGTTGCAAAGCATTCATCGTCTAATTCTCCTACCTGTTATGCAATTCGTAATCATGGTTCGATCTTGGCCAATTATAACATCACTTTTGTTTCAAGTCAATAGTTTATTTTGTTTTCCAATTTATTTTCGATTATTCTCTTGTTTCTCAAACATTATAGCCTGCAAATTGATTCGTTTTCATTATTTTGATTCATTATCACCGTTTTGAACCGTTTCGCTCTCAATAAAAAAAAGAGCCTTACGGCTCAAAGAAATTACATCGGGTTTGTTTCAGTCCGCTATTATCACACGCACGCCCGCATCCTCAAACTCCCGCACAGCCTGCGGAGAAACGCCGTCGTCGGTCACAATCGCCGTCAGCGCGCCGATGGAGCAGGTTGTGATGTGCGCGATACTGCCGATTTTACTGCTGTCCGTCAGTAAATAAACTTCTCTGGATATCTCCATCATTTTCCGTTTAACACGGGCTTCCTCCTCGTTGGTATCCATCACGCCCAGCCTGCCGTCCAACGCCGCGCAGGAGATAAAGGCCTTTTCCGCGTTATAGGTTCTAATGGCGTTCTCCGTAAGGATTCCCTGAAAAGACAGCGACTTTTTATGCAGCTTGCCGCCGGTGCAATATACGGTAACGCCCGCGTTTCGGGATAAACTGTTGATATTCTCCAGCGAGTTGGTTAGCACAACGATGTTTAAATCGTCGGGAATTTCCTTGGCCAACACGGAGATGGTGGACCCGGCATCCATCACAATCAGGTTGTCTGCGGTGATTAATTTGGCGGCCGCTCGTGCGATTTTTTGTTTTTCCATATAATTCTGAATGATTCGCTGATCCAAAGGACGCTCGATATTATACTCCCTCACCGCCGCGCCGCCAAAGGTACGGATCAAGTCGCCCCGGTCGCTCAATTCCTGCAAATCTTTACGAATGGTTTCTTCCGTAACTCGGAAAAAATCGCTTAATTCGTTGCTGGTGGCAGTTTTTTTGGCTTTTATATATTTAACAATCTCTGTTTGTCTGTTTGCTTTTGCCGTTGCCATGATCATTCTCCTTCACTGCCATCTTCTGTTCTGTCATTATTATACATGAAGTTTATCCAATTTCAAGTTTTTTATTTTACAGATAATATTTGAATTATGTTGTTTTTCAAAAATTATGCGCAGAAAAAACCCTGATCCGGCCAATGCCGCGCTTGAGTGCGGCTTTCCAATTGATCAGAGAATCCTTGTCGATACGTGGTGTTTGTTATTTGGCGTAATAATAGAATTCAACGATCTTGTTTAAGGCACGCTCCAAAAAGAACCGGCCGAGGCAGCCTGCACTGCAAGTGCTGAAACGCCAGCTTTCATTTTCAAACTCATACCTTGCACAGAACGCAGCCCACGGCATACCAGCGCGCTACGAGATTAACATTAAGAGCGAAGACGACGATAGGATTGAGGTACTCATTACCGGCGGTCTGGAACTCGGTTCACCTGAGGTGACTAAGTAAGTTGAGTATGAAGTAAATCAAGAAGTAGGTTGTAGGGAGCATGTGCAACCCGATGGGTTCCTCTAGTATCCCCTAGCTGTCTTGCATTGTTCTCCCCAAGCCCACAAATGCTTATCAAATAGTGGAGAGTATGCGGAAAAGCGAGCTAGGATTCTACTGCCCGCCATTAGCAAAATGAGGTAGTTTTCGCTTAAAGATACCATGTAAAAGAAGAGCAGCCGAGAGGGCTGTTATAGGTAATATCAACTTAGCGTAAATAATGTGACTCGATTAGCTTCACCATCTGTACGGATACTTAGTAATATAAATAATATTAATATAGAATGACAATCAACTTATTATCACCATCCTCAAGAGCCGGAAAGCCACCGTGCAAGCCGCCGCAGACGAGGCCGGGCGGGGGCCCCTCAACCAGTATACCAGCAAGGCCCTGCTGGCCCATATAGAGCGTGCAGAGTGACCGGAAGCATCGGATTGAAAATGAAACCCTGCTAATTTTATAATATTGTAAATCGATATTTCGGAAGAGGAATATGTCGCGTTAGAAACGAACGGATACAGTTATAATGGGCACCGTATTTAGAAAGGAAGCGGAAAAATGAACATTGAGGAGCGGCTAGATTTCTTGGAATTTCGGCAGGACCTATTATTTGAAGGGAAAGAGAGTGATCACTTCATATATGAATCTAACATTACCCGGAATCAATACAAAGCGCTTATGGACTTGATGGATGAATATCGGGATAAGATAGATAGAGGCGAAAAAGTTCATCACGGTACTTTTGAAGACAAAGTATACCAGCTTATCCCTGAGAAGTATGGGGATTATCATTTTTGTGAAATTTTTACACAGTTGTTAAAGGAAGAAAATAGATGGGAAGAAGTATTTCAAACACTTTACGGTGACATGCCCAAGTTCAAAAACTTATAATTACCCTCGTCTCATGAGCAAGTTGCATTTCCTTAATTACCTAAAACCATCTTCCGAACTATACACCGTAGGGCATTCAAATTCACAATCGATTACGATTTTCCCCTACAGTAAGCGCAACCCCCTCCAGCCCGAAATAAAGGCTGGAGGGGCGGTTTTATTTGCTAATAAATCTCTATATGGAGCATTTTACATATGAGCGGGCTGGTTCCATCTTTCCGGCAGAAATGCCACTCTAACCCCTATTTCGCGCTAATCGTAACCATACGCTTATATAACTATGCGGGCAGAGATGGAGAACATGGCAATGTTAATTTGCTCCTTTTGACCATTTTGAACCGCATTACAGTACATAGCATTCATTTTTAGGATATAATGATCTACGAAAATCTGATTGCTACTTTCGTTGCTACTATAATTAACGACTTAGATAGACATGCCAGAATATACAAAAACCCTCAAGCCTTTACAGCTCAAGGGTTTTCGTTTTGGTGGAGCATAGGAGACTCGAACTCCTGACCCCAACACTGCCAGTGT
>JAQUXV010000033.1 GCA_028692205.1 Eubacteriales bacterium | reverse complement strand
GCCTGCCGACGCTGCCGGAACGCATTGAGGGGTACGATATTTCCAACACGCAGGGCGTGCTGTCCGTCGCTTCGATGGTGGTATTCCACGGCGGCCTGCCCGCCAAAAAGCAATACCGTCATTTCCGCATCAAAACGGTTGAGGGCGCCAACGACTTCGCTTCCATGGCCGAGGTGATCGGGCGCAGGTTCACCCACGGCCTGCAGGAGAAGCATGAGCGGCAGCAGGCGGGCCTGCCGGTGGAGGAAGGCCGTTTCAGCCGTTTCCCGGATGTCGTCCTTATCGACGGCGGGCCACAGCAGCTGCTGTTTGCCCACAACGCTATGCTGGACGCGGGCGTCGACCTGCCCATGTTCGGCCTTGCCAAACGGTTTGAAGAAATCTATCTCCCGGGCCGGGCCGACCCGATTGTGCTGGATAAACGCAGCAACGCCCTGCATCTGGTGCAGCGCGTGCGCGACGAGGCGCACCGTTTCGGCATCACCCATCACCGCGCGCTTCGCAGCAAGGCGGGCATTGCCAGCGAGCTGTCGCAAATCGAAGGCATCGGCGAAAAGCGGAAAATCGCCCTGCTGCGCGCCTTCGGCAGCGTTCCCGCCATTCTCGCGGCGGACGTGGAAACCCTTCGGGCTGTAGAAGGCATGAACGCGAAGGCCGCGCAGGCCGTGGCGGACTACGCGCGAGCCAAACAGGCGAAGGCGGACGGAAAAAGCGACGAATAGCGTCCTTTTCGCAGGATTTGTGACAGAACTGCAAATTCTGTTTTGCTTCCTGTCGTTTTCACGTAAACCATGATATACTTACTTTGTATAGTTTCATCCGTTATCATTCCCGATGGCGCGGCGGCTCCCGCCTTCTTCCGCCGGAATCCGCCTGCGCGCGTGCAGCGGCAGCCGGGCCGCCGCCGGAAAGGACGACCCTTGGCAAAGGAAAAAACCATGTTTGTCTGCTCCTCCTGCGGGTACGAAACTCCCCGCTGGCTGGGCTGCTGCCCGGACTGCGGCGAGTGGAATACTTTTGAGGAGCAGCAGAAAGCGCCGCTCACAGCTCAAACCAAAACCGCACAGAAATCCGCCCGGTACCAGACGGCTTCTACCGCCGCCATGGTGCTTGCCGATGTGACCGAAGCGCAGGAAACCCGCGTTTCCACCGGCAACGAGGAACTGGATCGGGTGCTGGGGGGCGGACTGGTGCTGGGCAGCGTTACGCTGTTGGGCGGCGACCCGGGCGTAGGCAAGAGCACGCTGCTGTTGCAGGTCGCCGCGGAGCTGAGCACCCGGCAGCGGGTGCTGTACGTGAGCGGCGAGGAGAGCGTGCGCCAGCTGAAGCTGCGCGCCAACCGGCTGGCCGTTCGGCAGGATCAGCTGTTTGTGCTGGCGGAAAACGGCGTGGAAAGCATTCTTGCCAAATGCGAAACCCTGCAGCCGGACGCGCTGGTTATCGACAGCATTCAAACCATGGTCAGCGAGGAAAGCGGCAGTGCGCCGGGCAGCGTATCGCAGGTGCGGCAATGCGCGGCGGCAATCATCCGGTACGCCAAAGCCACCGATACCAGCGTGTTTCTGGTTGGGCACGTAACCAAGGAAGGCAACCTGGCCGGGCCTCGGGTGCTGGAACATATGGTGGATACGGTGCTGGGTTTCGAAGGCGATAAACAGCACGAATACCGGCTGCTGCGCGCGGTGAAGAACCGTTTCGGCAGCATCAACGAGCTGGGCGTGTTCGAAATGCGGCAAAAGGGCATGTACCCCGTCGCCAACCCCAGCGAATCGCTGCTCAGCCAGCGCGCGCGGGGTGCCAGCGGCAGCGTGGTTTTTTGCGCCATGCAGGGCAGCCGCCCGATCCTTTGCGATTTGCAGGCGCTGGCCGCCCACAGCTTCTACAATATGCCGCGCCGCACCGTGGGCGGCGTGGATTCCGGCCGCGTGGCGCTGCTGCTGGCGGTTATGGAGAAGCGCGCGGGCAAGAAACTGTTCGATCAGGATGTGTATGTCAGCGTCGCCGGGGGGCTGGAGCTGGACGATCCGGCCGCCGATCTGGCCGTATGTCTGGCGGTCGCGTCCAGTTTGGAAAATTTCCAATTATCCCAAACGCTGTGCGTAATGGGCGAAATCGGCCTTTGCGGCGAGGTGCGCCCCATCGCGCAGGTGGAGCGCCGGGTGGCCGAATGCGTCCGTCTCGGGTTTACCGAGATCCTGGTACCCCGGCAGAATGTGAAAGTTCTTTCCCACATTAACGGCGCGCGCGTGACCGGCGTGGATACGCTGATGCAGGCGCTGGCCGTGGTTCATTAGTTCCGGTAAGGAAGTGGTTTACAAGATGGTGAAACATAAGGCAATGGAGCGGTTGCTCCGGTTTTTGATCACGCTGGTCGGCATCGGGCTGGGCCTGCTGCTCGGCGCGCTTACGTTGCCGCTGCTGCAGCGAACCTATCCCGCCTTTTTCCAGAAAGTATACGGGGTGGTAACCGCCTACGCGGTACCGTGCGCAATCGGCGGACTGATCTTATTTCTGTTATCCCAAAAAATATTGCAGTCGCTGATGCGGATGAGCGCCGCGGTGGAGCGGCGCTGGTCCAGCATGCCCAACCAGCAGATACTGCTGTCCGCCGTTGGGCTGATCTCCGGCCTGATCGTGGCGGCGCTCATCAACCAGCTGGTGCTTTCGGCCGGCGCGAGCCTGCTGACCATCAGCATCAGCGCCATTGTGTACGTGCTTCTGGGCACGCTGGGGATGCAAATCGGGTACCGGCGCTACAGCGAAGGCAGCAGAGAGCGCCGCAGGTTCCGCCGAAAGGCGCGCAAGGGCGATGCGCTGAGCAGTATTCTAAACAGTGCGGACAGCCTGCTGAACGACGAGGAAGAGGATGACGACGGGGATGAATCCGACGAGGACGATGCCCCCTGCCCGCCCTGCAAGGGAATCCCGCCAAAGCTGCTGGATACGTCCGTCATTATCGATGGCCGAATTTTCGACATCGCCAAAACCGGCTTTCTGGAAGGCGACATCGTGATCCCCCAGTTTGTGCTGGCGGAGCTTCGCCACATTGCCGACAGCGGCGACGGTTTGCGCCGCGCGCGGGGCCGCCGCGGGCTGGACGTGCTTACCAAGCTGCAAACAGAGCTGAAGCGCAACGTTATTGTGGACGACGCCGATTACCCCGACGTGGCCGAGGTGGACGTGAAGCTGCTCAAACGCTGCCGCGACCTGAACGGCGTGGTGGTAACCAACGATTACAACCTGAATAAAGTCGCGGGCGTCAGCGGCATCAGCGTTTTGAACATCAATGATCTGGCCAACGCCGTTAAGCCCATGCTGATGGCCGGCGAAGAACTGACCGTGCAAATCGTCCGTGAGGGCAAGGAGCCGGGGCAGGGCGTGGCTTATCTGGACGACGGTACGATGATCGTGGTGGACAGCGGCCGGAAATTTGTGGGTGAAAGCGTGACCGCCGTGGTGACCACCGTGCTGCAAACCAGCGCGGGCCGAATGATCTTTACCAAGCTCAAGACCTCCGAGGAGGGCGCGCACGCCGAATAGCCGATGTCTGTCCCATCAGGCAAACATTCCCGTCGTTTTTTAGTTAGCAAAATGGCGGGTTTTTTATTTTTTCAGCGCCGCGGCGGGGAAGGTTTTATAGGGAAGCGATTGTTTACCATCTGTTCACGGGCGGCGGTTTACATTACCATAATGTTTATTGTATAATAAAGGCACGGGAGATCGGATTGAACAAGTTCATTAAGCGGAGGGGTGACGTTATGGATGCGGAAAAAGCGATCATTACCATCGGCCGCGAATATGGTAGCGGCGGGCACGAAGTCGGCAAACTCTTATCGCAAAAGCTGCAAATTCCTTTCTACGACAAGGAAATACTAACCCTTGCCGCTAAAAACAGCGGTATCTGCGAGGAGCTTTTTGAGCACAACGACGAAAAGCCGCTGCCCAGTTACCTGTTTTCGCTTTATCCGGGCGCGGATACGCTGGCGGGCAGCGAAGTGGAAATACCGCTGAACCACCGCATTTTTCTGGCGCAGTTCGACGCCATCGCCAAAATTGCGCTGGAAGGGCCGTGCGTTATGGTTGGCCGCTGCGCAAACTACGTGCTCAAAGCCCAGCCCAATCTGGTAAGCATCTTCATGTACGGGAACGTGAACGAGCGGGTGAAGCGCATTATGCAGGTGGAAAACCTGCCTGCCGACAAGGCCAAGGAACGCGTGCGCAAAATGGATAAGCAGCGTCAGGGCTACTACAACTTCTTCGCAGACGGCAACTGGGGCCACCGCAGCAACTATAACCTGATGCTCAACACCAGCGGCGTAACGCACGACGCGCTAGTCGAAAGTATCATCGCCTATATCCGCGGGCTGGGTTGACCGAACAGGCTAATTCACTCTTCCAGCACGGCCGGGGAACGCAGTTCCACACGCACGATTTCCGCTTCTCCTGAAAATCAAAAATTATAAACACGTCGCCGCGGCAGTCAATAGCCGCGGTGACGTTTATCCCGTTGACAAACCTCATGCAAGCTCAGCCTGCTCAAAATGGTTCAGATGCACGAAGCCAAGCCGCGCACAGGCGGGAGCCTATACGGACGTGCGTGACCGCCCGTTGTGGCGCAGACGACAAAGCAGATGGGCATTTTCAGCAAGCCAAACGTCGCCGCGGCTACTCACAGCCGCGGCGACGTTTGTTACCGGTTTGGCTTTCTTGCGGCTGTTCTCCCGCACAGGATACCGGAAGATCGGTCTGTCTGCTATTACGGCTTATGATGACAGCTTACCCGTCAATGCGGATTTTTCTTTCCGGGAAGCCGGTTTACGAGCCGGGGTACATCTCCGCCAGCGCGATCTGGATCGCCTCGGCGTTCAGGTAATACAGGGCCACGCCGTCCACCGCCAGGACATCGTTAAAGGCGTCCTTCGGATAGGCCGCCAGCGTGCGGCTCGCACCGCCGGTCGTGGTCAGCGTCATCTGCCAGCGCGGCGTTCCCGCAGGGGTCTGCACAGCGTCCAGCTTGCCGGAAACCGTCATCGCCTTCAGGCGTTCCACCAGCGAATTAAACGCGTCGGTGGTAATCGCGTCGCCGTTCAGGGTTACGGTCACATCGTAAACGGTATTGCCCTCCGAATCGGTTTCGATATCGTTGTTTGCCAGCACGCGCTCGGTATAGGTTGCGCGCACCTCCGCCGAGCCGCCGCCCATCTGCATGGAGATGGACGCGATTGCCGCCGAACCCATATCCGCCGGTGCGCGGGAGAGATAGTCGTTTGCGTCGGCGCTGACCAGTGTGGTAACCAGAAAACTGCTCACCCGGTAGCATTCGCCCGCGTATTCGCAAAAGTAGAAGAAATCCCCATCCTTCGCCCCGAAAGTCAGGCGGATGGTTTGTTCTTCGGCTGTCAGCCATTGCAGCGCGCCGTCGGAGCCGACTTGGGAATACAGGCCCGCCTTCTGGTGTACGTCCATCACGGCGGTCGGATCGTCAAAGCCGTATTCCGTGCGGTTTTCCGCAGTAACCGTATCCATTTTGGTGCCCAACCGGAAATTCTCCAACGACTTTAACAGGGTCGCTGTCGAATCGCTGTCCATGGGATAGACATAAGGCTCTCTCAACGTTCCCAGATACGAGTCCGTGCCGTCGGCCACAAAATCGCATACCATCCGCCCCGCGCTTTTCGTGTCGATGGAAAGCCGGTCGGTCAGCACCGGTACCAGTGAGGGCTGCGTAACGGGCAACAGCATGTGCTCCGTATAGGTAAACGCGTCGTGGATGCCGACGTCGCACATATACACGCCGTCGTCGCCCGACCAGCGATAGTAATAGTATGTGGTTCCGGGAACCTCGTCCCCCACCTGTATTTCCACCGTTTCGCCGTTCAGGTAGCCGACGTTCACCGTAATTTTCGGCGGCTGCAGCCCCATATCCGCAAGGTGTTCGCTCACCTCGCTCTCATTTTCGGCCACGGTGTCCGTAACAGCGATTTCGGTGGCAGCGGCGACGATCTCGTCGGTATAGCTTTCGTTGATCATCTCAATCTCGTCGTCCGAACGCTGCAAATACAGTTCCTCGTTGCGATAGAGAAGGGTATAGGTTTCCCCGTCGTCGTGGGTAACGGTAATGGAATCAAGCACTTTCGTATTGCCGGTTTCAAGGGTCTTGCTTGTCTTCTCCCGGTCCATGCTGGTTGCCAGCTCGCTTGGAAAGCGTGTTTTGATGGTGGGCAGCAGCAGCACGAAAGCGCCCGCCACCGCCACCAGCACACCAAGCGCCATCAGCATCCGCACCCGTTTGGAGAAGCGGCGGTGCCGATCCGGCTTTACGCCTTTTTTCGCGGGGCGTTCCAGCCCATGTTCCTCCGCTTCCGGCGGCGCGGTCGCCCCAGCCTCCGCCGAAACCTGTTCAGCGTCCTGTTCCGCCCCGGAGGGCGGCGCCTGCCCGTTCCCGTTTGCCGCAGGCTGTATCCCGTCTTTTTCCTCCGCGCCCCGCGCAGACGGAGATCGCAATTCTTTATCCTCCATAATTCCCTTTCATCACTTCGGGGGCGTTTCTTCAATCGCCTTTCATACGCCGCCGGACCCTTTTCCATGCCTGTCTGCGGCATGCGCCGGTAAAATTACAGCTTGAGTGTTATCCCCAAGGCGGCACGAGAGGCTTCCCGCCTGCGCACGTCCAAAAATCCAAAAGCGTACGTTGGTGGAAAAGCGACCGTCAGCGCACGGGGGTTGTTCCTGGTTTGCCTAACGGTTGCGCCGGGGCGAAAGCACCAGCACCGCAGCCAGCAGCACCATCAAAGGCAACGATACCAGCAGCGCGATGCCCGCCTTCTGGCTGCCCGCGGTCAGGCCGGGGTGGAACGCCGATTTCGCTATAATGTCCAGCGATACGGTCTTTTGCGGCAGCAGCTCGCCCATCAGCTGAAGAATGAACTCCTCGTTGAAGGTGCGCTGGTACATATATTCGTCGGTGAAAACGGTGCTGTTGCCGATGGCGAACATCCGGCTTACGTTGCCGTTGGCATGGATGCGTCCGGCAAGGATGGCCAGCGTCATTTCGCCCTTGCGGTCGCCCGCCTGATAATCGATGGAGGTGTCGCCGTCGGACGGATCCCGCACGTAGGCGTTCGGCCCGGACTTGAGCACCGTCGCCGCGGAAAGGGATCTGTCCGTCTGCTCCGGGGTCTCAAACGCACAGGCGCCTGCCAAAAGCAGCACGTCCATATTTCCGCTAATCAGCGGCGTGGTCATATCCATCTGGTTAAAATACGGCAGCAGGTAAATGCGTTCGCCGTAGTAACTGCCTTCGTCCTCCGCGCCCGCAACCACCACGCCGGAAATGGGCACGACCCCGTAATTGGCAAGCAGGCTCTGGTAGTTCGCGAGGTTGGTCGGGTCGGTATAATCCCGCATCACGAAGAAGCTGCCGCCATTCTCCGCGAATGTTTTCAGGGTTTCCAGCTCGCTTTCGGTAAAATCCTTCTGCGGATCGGCAATCAGCAGCATATCCACGCCGTCCAGCGTATCCCCCGCCAGCAGGTCGACGGCCTGATTGTCGTAATTGTTGCTCTGCAGGAAATCCGTCAGGTTGGCAAGCGTGTCCTCGCTTAATTCCCCATGCCCCTGCAGGATGCCCACCACGGGAATATCCGCCTGCGTTACGTAAACCAGCGCCTCGGTAAGCTTTTTTTCGTAGGCGAGGCCCGCGATTTCGAAGGTGCCTTCCTCCACGTTGTAGCCCTGCGTTACGAAATCGCTGTACGTAAGCACCTTATAGCGGCCCGTCGCGTCGCAGTTTACCACCACCGAGTCGGCGGCCAGCGTAGAGGTTACGCTGCTCTCAAAACGGGTAAGCACGCCCGGGTTTTGGGCAATATCCGTAGGAATTACGGTAATCCGGTCGCTGAGCTGATGATACCGGTCCAGCACCTCATAAAGCTGCTCGTCCATAGAGCCGCTTTCATACAGCAGATACAGGTCGATCGGCTGGGTGAGCGTATCGACCACCTTTTTCGTTGCCTCGCCAGTGGTGGCGTAACCGTTGAAGCTGAAATCCAGCTTCCAGCCATAGTTATCCTCCAGCGTTTTCACACCCACGTTCAGCAGCACGCACACCGTCACAAATCCCGCCAGCAGCGCGGCGCCGAGGCTCCCGTGCCGCCACTTGGGCCTGCGCAGGGCAGCGGTCAGCCTTTTCCCGTTTGCGGTCAAAAACCTGCCGAACCCTTTCCCAATTCTTTGTAAAAAACGGCCGGTGGCCGCAAGTATCTTCTTCATGCCGCGCCTCCCTGCGAGAAGCGCCTCGCGTCCATCACGCGCACGGTCGCCGTGAGGCAGACCGCAATGAAGGTGACGAAGTACAGCAGGCTGGAAAAGCTCAGCTGCCCGATTACAAAGGGTTCGTAGCGCCCGTAAAGGCTGATAAAGCTCAGCGTATCCGCGACAAAGCTCACCGTTACCTTATCGGCCAGCAGGTCGATCATCCACAGCAGAAAGTTCGCCGCAAAAGCGAAAATCGTCGCCGGAACCTGGCTTTTGGCAAACGCGGTCACAAACAGATCCAGCGCCAGAAAACTCAATGCCTGCAGGGTGAAGCCCAGATACCCCACAAACCATTCGCCGGGGTACACTGTGCCGTACAGGGCGATAATCAGCGTACACACGTTGGTCAACGTAATCGCGATCAGCATTACCGCCGCCGCCGCCAGATACTTGCCCAGCACAATCCGCCACAGCGCCACGGGACTGGTAAGCAGCAACTGGTCGGTGCGGCGCTGCCGCTCCTCACACAGAAGCCGCATGGTCAGCACCGGCGTCAGCAGCATAATCAGCAGCGTAAGCTGCGAAACAAACGTCAGCAGCTCGCCGGTGAGCGAGCTCAGGTTGTTCAGGTAAAAAATAACGCCGGTCAGCGCCGTAAACACGCCGAGGAACACATAGCCCACCGGCGTGCGGAAGTAAGCCAGAAACTCTCTTTTAAAAATGGTCAGCAACCCGAAACCTCCTTTTCCCGGCAGTCACATGCGCATTAGTCCGTGAAGGGGATAAGCCTATACCGGGCAAGCGGTAAAAAGTTCATGTATCATCATACATCATCATCCGCACGGTGCAAAGACGTCGCTGTTCCTTGGTCCCGGCGGTTCCATAACGCGCGCGGCGTTCCCTGTTCACTCGGAAATCGCTTTCAGGAACACCTGCTCCAAATCGTCCTCGCAGCGCGCCATGCGCAAAATGGGCGCGCCCATGGCGCTGCACAGGTTAAAAACCTGTTTTTCCGGCAGGATGGATTTATCAAACGACAGGGATAGCGAAACCTCGTCCTCCCCGGCGGTCGGCTGTACGGTGACGTCGCGGATGCCTTCCAGATGGCTCATCCCGGCAACAAGGCGCTTTTCGCTGCCCTGTACCGTACACAGAACGGTCACCGTATCGCTCTGCCCCATATCCCCGATGGGCGCGTCCAGCTTCACCTCGCCGCGGTGCAGAATCACCACATGGTCGCACAGCTGGCGTACCTCGCCCAGATTGTGCGATGAAAAAAGGATCGTCCGGCCCGCGCTCAGTTTACGGATCAGCGTGCGGATCTCGGTGATCTGTTTGGGGTCCAGCCCCACGGTCGGCTCGTCCAGCACCAGCACATCCGGGTCGCCGCAAAGCGCCTGCGCCAGCCCCACACGCTGGCGGTAGCCCTTGCTCAAATGGCCCAGCAGACGCTCCCGCATCTCCATTAAACCGGTTTTCAGCATAATTTCCCGCATGTGTTCGGGAATGGCTTTGCCTTTCACCAGCTTCAACGCCGCCACAAAGGAGAGGTATTCCTCCACCGTCATCTCATCATACAGCGGCGGCTGCTCCGGCAGGTAGCCCAGCTCCCGCTTAGCCTGTTCCGGCTCCAGCAGCGGGTCGCGGCCGTCGATCAGCACGCGGCCGGACGTGGGCGCCAGATAGCCCGTGATGATGTTCAGCAGCGTCGTTTTGCCCGCGCCGTTCTGCCCCAGCAGGCCCAGCACCTCGCCCTTCGGCGCTTTCAGCGTTACGCCCCGCAGCGCTTCCACACCGCCGTAACGCTTGCCTACACCCTGTACCTCAATCATCCGAGGACCTCCTTCCCGCACCCCCATTATAGCAAAGCTCCCCGCCCGGAGGTGTAAATAGTTTGTGAACATCATCCGCACCGGTTTTTCAGCAGAAATTTCACATTTTCCCGATTCTCCGGTTTAGCCTCCGTTCAAACCGGGTAACATCTTCATAGGTTCCCTTCCCCAAAACGACTGATGAAGTAAGGAGATGCTCCATATGAAGATATTGTATCACACCAAAGCGACGGCCGTCGGCGGCCGGGATGGCCACGTAACGGTCGAAAACCTTCCAATCCAGTTTGAAATGGCGCTCCCGCCTGAACTGGGCGGCAAGAAACCCGTGGGTCTTAACCCCGAGCAGCTTTTCGCCGCCGGATACTCCGCCTGCTTCGGCAGCGCTGTGCAGCACGTGCTTAGGCTGAAGCGGCTGAATATTGATCCTCCCGCGGTGAGTGTGAACGTGGGCATTGGCAAAAACGAGTCCGGCGGCTTCGCGCTCGCAGCAGACATCGAAGTGCTGTTCCACGGTGTGGATCAGGCGACCGCGGATGACATCGCCGCGCAGGCGCATCTGGTTTGCCCGTATTCCAACGCCACACGCGGCAATATCGAAGTCAACGTTAAGGCGAAGGTTGCTTAAACCGTACTGCCTTTTCCTCCTCCAAAAACAATCGCCCGTCCGGAACGGTTTCCGGGCGGGCGATTCCTTTTTCCGCGCTTACAGCGCGGCCATTTCGGCTTCAATCCCCGCTTCGCAGGCGCGCATGGCGAGGATGGTTTTCTCAAAAAGATCGTTCAGGTCCCAGCCGAGGGCTTCGGCCCCCTGCAGGATCACATCGCGGGAGCATCCCGCGGCGAATTTTTTGTCTTTGAACTTCTTTTTAATGCTGGAAGTTTCCATATCCATCACGCTTTTGGAAGGCCGCATCAGCGCTGCCGCGCCGATGAGCCCGGTCAGCTCGTCCGCCGCGAAAAGCACCTTCTCCATGGTGTGTTCGGGCTTGATATCGCAGCAAAGGCCGTAACCGTGGGAGCAGATCGCGCGGATCATTGTTTCGCCCACGCCCGCCTCCCGCAGCAGCTCCGGCGCCTTTTGGCAATGCTCCTCGGGGTAGCGCTCAAAATCGATATCGTGCAGCAGCCCCACCATCGCCCAAAAATCGGCGTCGTCGGCAAAGCCCAGCTCGTTGGCATACCAGCGCATCACGCCCTCCACCGTCAGCGCGTGCCGGATGTGGAACGGTTCCTGATTGTATTTTTTGAGCAATGTCAGGGCTTGCTCCCTGGTCAGTTCAGTCTGCATGGAATACCCCTCCCCGTATGATTTTTCCCATCATAGCACAGGCGGTTTGTTCCGTAAAGGGCGAGCGGCTTGCGCCGCGGTTTGCGCAATGATACAATAAGTTGAAGCCGCGCGAAAAGTTTTTACGACAAATTTACTTTTCACGCATGAAACCGGGCTGTTCGCGCGTTATCCATAGTGGAGCGTAAATCGGCCGTCGCAGGGGCGGCAATGGGGGCTCTGAAATGCCAGATTTCGAGGGGTTGTACGAAAAGTACGCCACCGACGTGCTGCGGGTATGCTACTTCTATCTGGGCGACCGGCAAAAGGCCGAGGATGTCTGCCAGGATGTGTTTGTACGCCTGATGGTGAATACGCCGGAGCTGGAAGAAGGCCACGAAAAAGCGTGGCTGCTCAAAGTGGCGCTGAACCGATGCCGCGATTTATGGCGCGGCTCGTGGGCAAGGCGCGTGGTGCTCGGCAGCCCCACGTTCGACCTGATTCCCGCGCCGGACGACACCGCCAAACGTGAGGACGAGGAAGCCATGATGGTCGCCATCCACCGTTTGCCCGCCGTTTTCCGCGAGGTGATTTTACTGCACTACTACCAAAATTTCGGTATCAGCGAGATTTCGCAGATTACCGGTTTGCCGGAAGGCACCATTTCCAGCCGCCTCTCCCGGGGGCGTAAAAAGCTGGAAGCAATTTTAGGGGGAGGGGACGCGCAATGAATCGGCTGAAACAGCTACCGCAGATCGCGGATCATCAATTGGGCGGTTTGAACGCCGATCCGCGTTTGCTTGCCAAAATTAAAATCGCCGCAAGCGAAGGGCCGCGTCGCCGTGTGCGGCTGCGCCCCCTGCTGCTGGGCGCTCTCGCGGCCACACTGTGCCTGTGCGTAGGCCTGTGGGCGATTCCCGCTTATATCGCGGGCAGCCCGTCCGGCGCGTCGCTGCTCAGCAGCGGCAGCGCGGGCGTATCCATCAACGGCGCCGAAGTGCGCGTGCGGGCGCTGGATGTGCCTGCAGGCAGCATCAGCGTCGGCGGCACCGGCAAAAACAGCGCCACCTACCGCAACATTTTCGCGCAGGAAAAGAACGGCAACTATCCTCTCGTTATGGTGGGCAACGCTGTTTACCGGCTGCTGATCAGCCCGACCAACATGAGCGACAGCCTGCTGGGCGAATCACTGGGCGAGGTAACCGAATACACGGTAGAACCCGCGCTCAGCACCGGCGGCATTGTAAGCAACATCGTCTCCGCGGGTGAAACGGTCTACGCGGTTCAGAACATGAAGGGCGCCATGGCCGCCGCTTATGTAAACGGCAGCCTGCGCGTGTTCCAGCGCGTCAGCTTTGCGGGCGCGGCGGCGCTGGGTGGCGAAACGCTGAAGGATACGCTGACCGCCTCTCAGTCCGTAGTCGCCATGGAACTTACGGATTCCGGCATTGTGGATGATTCCGCCACGGCGCAAACCCTGCTTTCCACCCTTTACCGGAACGCCGGTTACCAAAACGCGTCCTTCGGCTCCGACGACAGCCGCAGCCTGCTGCTCGCGCTGGATAACGGGCTGATCGTCCAGCTGATGGTCGGCAGCGACACCGTCAGCGCCTGCGGAACGTGGAGCGCGCCCGAATTCTTTACCGCTTTCGATGAAGCCGTAGCCGCCGAATAACCCGGTTTCCCCAATATTTTTTCCGGTCGGAGAGCCCAGGCTCTCCGGCCGGTTTTTGTTTGTCCGTAAAGGTCCGCAGTTGTTTTTGCGGTCAACCCGCGCACTTTCCTTCGCGCCCAAAACGTGCTATGATGAGGGCAGTTCGTATACGGGCGCGCCTGTCCCGGGAGCGCGCCGTAAACCTGTAAACCGAAACGGAGGCGTGCCGATGAAGCGCATGAGTATCGTCGTCCCCTGCTATAACGAGGAAGCGGTCATTCCCCTTTTCTACGAGGCGTGCGCCAAAACGCTGGCGGAACTGCCCGTGGAAGCGGAATGGTGGTTTGTGGACGACGGCAGCGCGGATGGCACGCTGGCCGCACTCAAGGCTCTGCGCCAAAAGGACGAACGCGCCCATTACATCAGTTTCAGCCGCAACTTCGGCAAGGAATCAGCCATGTACGCAGGGCTGGAGGCCGCAACCGGCGACTATGTCGCCGTGATGGATGTTGATCTGCAGGATCCGCCTTCGCTGCTGCCCAAAATGCTTTCCGCACTGGAGACGGAGGGGTATGACTGTGTTGCCACCCGCCGGGTGACCCGCGCGGGCGAGCCCATGCTGCGCTCGTTTTTTGCCCGTAAGTTTTACCGGCTCATCAACCGCATCAGCAAGACGGAAGTGGTGGACGGCGCGCGGGATTACCGCCTGATGACGCGCCAGATGGTGAACGCCATCCTTTCCTTAAAGGAAGTCAGCCGCTTCAGCA
>JAQUXV010000032.1 GCA_028692205.1 Eubacteriales bacterium | reverse complement strand
ACGGCATGGTCAACGGAATTGCGGGCTTTATGGACGGGCAAACGGTGGACCTTTGCGAGCGGCTGCACGGCAGCCTGGAAATCGAACTGCTCAAGCGCACGCCTTCCGCCTATTTGGGTTCCTGCCGTTTCAAGCTGCCGGATCCCGCGCAGGATGAGACGGTTTACAAACGCATATTCAAAAGGCTGGCCGAGATGGATATCGGCTTTTTCTTCTACATTGGCGGAAACGACAGCATGGATACAATTTTGCGGCTGTCGGATTATGCTAAAACCATCGGCAGCCCCATCCGGTTTATGGGCGTGCCGAAAACCATCGATAACGACCTGATGGAAACCGACCATACCCCGGGCTACGGCTCGGCCGCCAAATATATCGCCGTCGTTATGAAAGAACTGATCCGGGATGCGACGGTGTACGGCACGAAATATGTGACGATTGTGGAGATCATGGGCCGCAACGCGGGCTGGCTTACGGCGGCGGCGGCGCTCGCGCAGGGGGACGACAGCGAAGGCGTGGATATGATCTGTCTGCCGGAAATCCCTTTTAATGTGGAACACTTTATTACGAAAGTCGAAGCCATGCAGAAGGAGCGCGCCTCCATCGTGATTGCCGTATCGGAAGGCGTTAAGCAGGCCGACGGCCGCTATGTTTGCCTGCTTTCGGATGACGAGCGCCGTGTGGACGCGTTTGGACACACCAACCTTACGGGCACGGCGCGCTATCTGGCCAACCATGTGGCACAGGCGCTGCCGACAAAGACCCGCTGCATTGAGCTTTCCACCCTGCAGCGCTGCGCGGCGCACGTATCCAGCCGTACGGATATTACCGAAGCCTATCAGGTGGGCGGCGCGGCGGTGAAAGCGGCGTTCGAGGGGCATACGGGCGAGATGATCGGCATCCACCGCATTTCGGATGATCCGTACCAGTACGTTACCGACCCGGTGGACGTGCATCGGGTGGCGAATCTGGAGAAAAAGGTGCCTCTGGAGTGGATCAACGATGCGCGCACCCACATGAAGCCCGAGTTTATACGGTATGCCCGTCCCCTGATACAGGCGGAGCTTCCGCCCTTTTACATCGACGGATTGGTGCGCCACATTTATCGGTGATACCGGTGAGGGTACTTGTGTAAAAGGCAACTTTTCCGGAAGGAAAAGCAGCCGTAAGCGCCTTTCGGCGCAGTAAATGCGTGAGCCATCCATATAGTGGATAGTCCCTGCTGATTAAACAGGACGCGTCTGCTTTGTAGCCCGCGTCGCGCCGAGGCGGCTGCGTACGGCGGGGGGAGCAGCCCGGCTGTGTGCCTGTGCCTTCAAGGCATGTACCAGCAAAGAAGAAGCATGAACAGTTCAGGGGCTTCCGCATTGCGGAAGCCCCTGATGAAATAGTATCAGATTCTCAGCCCTCGGCTCTGCCGGCGATGGCCGCGATTTCGGCGATCTGCGCATCCAGTTCCGCGCCGAGGCCGGCAATCTCCGCACCCAGAAAACCGCGGATCAGCATGGAGATCGCTTCCTGTTCCTCCATACCGAAGGACATCAGGTATTCCACTTCCTCGGGCGCTATCTTCCCAATGCTCGCCTCATGGCTCAGGCTCGCGTCCGGGTGGCTTGATCGCAGGCCCGGAATCGACTCGATCATCCCCTGCCCTTGGGCGCTCAGCAGCATGCCGGAGCATTCCACGTGGGCCTTGCAGCGCGCGTTGCCCACCATCAACCCGCCCTGGTACATTTCGCCGCCGGTGCATACGCCGCGGTGCGTCAGCTCCGCGCCGGTATCCTCGGCGTTCAGGTACACGGTGCCCTGCGTGCTGATAACGGAGTTGGGCGCGCTTAAAACGACGGTCAGATAC
Organism: Eubacteriales bacterium; assembly: GCA_028692205.1. Next base: position 11,945 of record JAQUXV010000032.1, on the reverse strand, counting down.
TTGGCGGTGGCGCCTTTCCCGTTCAGGAAGGTTTGGGGATCGCTTTTCACCTGTTTGGCCGGGCGAAGCGAAACATAGTTGCTTTCAAAACGGCCGTTTTCTTCCACAATGGTGCCGTTGCGGGGATAGGTAATCACCTCGGGGCCCCAGGAATGTACCATGGTGCTGACAAATTTGGCGTTCTTGCCCACGTAGTTTTCGCCCACGGCCAGGTGCAGCCCGCCGCTTACCTTGTGGCGTGTCAGGCAGCCGGTTACCAGTTCCAGCTCCGAGCCTTCTTCCAGAATGACGATGTTGTGTACGATTTGCGCAACGTTCTCACTGGCCATATACATGGCCACCTGACAGGGCATTTTCACCTTCTGGCCCGCGCGGACGCGGATATAGAAACCAAGCGGTTTTTCCTGCGCGGCGCACCGGGTGACCACCTCGTCGTAATCGGCGGGAACGGCTTTGAAATAGTATTTTTCTTTCAGCCAGTCGTACTTTTCCAGCGCGGCGGCCAGCGGCATCATCTCAAACGAGTCTTCGGACGCGTCCACACACACGGTGTGGTGATCTTTAACGACCATCGTGCCGGAGCGGTCGCCGCCGTCCAGCAGGATGCCCGCGGCGGTCATGGCCTGCGCATCGTCCGCCGGAATCTGGGCGGCGGAAACCAGCTGATCCGTGCCCGGCTGGTCGGTAAGCGCGTATTGGGAAAGATCGGGCAGCTTGTTATTATGCGTTTCATTCATCCCAATCACCCCTTTGCCTTGCAGCGAACACAGGCTTCGTACCCGCACCGGCTAATCTGATCCAGTATCTTTTCCGGGTGGCCGGAACAGCCGATGCCACCGTTATACAGGATGTGCGCTTTATCGATATGCACGTATTTGAGCATGTTGCCGTTGTGGGTGATAATCAGCCCCGAGTTGCGATGCGCGGGCTGCTTTTCGCCGGGAGCGAACAGCTGGTTGATCAGCGTTCCCACCAGTTCCATTGCCTCGATATCCACGCCGGAATCCGGCTCGTCCATCATGGCGAAGGTGGGGTTGAGCGCCAACAGCTGAAAAAGCTCCGCGCGCTTGATTTCGCCGCCGGACAGCCCGTCGTTCAGGCTGCGGTCCAGAAATTTCTCCATGCGGGTCGCCTCGGCCAATGATTTCAGCTTTGCTTCGGGATCGGGCTCGTTTCGAAGAACGTACATCATTACGCTGCGCAGGGTTACGCCGCGGATGGTCGGCGGCCGCTGCTGCGCGATGCCGATGCCGAGTCGCGCCCGCTCACTGACGGAAAGATGGGTAATGTCCTGCCCGCGGAACAAAATTTGCCCCTGCGTGACTTGGTAGCCGGAAAAGCCCATCACCGTCATCATCAGCGATGTTTTCCCGCTGCCGTTTTGCCCCAGAAGCGCGTGTACTTCGCCCTCCGGTATCGTCAGGTTCAGATGGTTCAGCAACGCCTGCCCATCCACCTGGACGCAAAGGTCCCGAATTTCCAGAATATTGGTTTCCATGCTATATCGAATCCTCCGGTTGGTCAATCATGAAGGGAGCGGTCGGCAAACGCCGTCCCGATCCAGGTGTTGGTTGGATAATACGGAAAGGGATATTGTGCCCCGGCTTTTATCGGTAGGGTTTCACAGAATACGCCGGGTAACGTAGCGCAGAGCAAAAGAAGGATGAGGCTCCCGGGATGGCCTTACCTATAGTAGCAACAACCCGGGAAAGCTTACGAATAGTCCTCTGCGCCTGCTCAGGGGAAAGGTGAGGAAAGAACCTTGTTCTTAGAACAGGTTCCGGATCATATCCAGACCGGCGACGAACGTACCCAGCGAGCTGCCGATGTTGGCCATTACCACCACAAGCAGGATGCGCAGGAACCGGTTTTTGAAAAACCCCTTGAGATGCATAATATCTTCGGGAATGCTGTTGACGTCGCTTACGGTCGGCTTGCGGACCGACGCTTCCACCAGCCCCGAAAACCAGCCGCACGCCAGCATGGGGTTAAGCGAGGAAAGCGGCGCGACCACGAAGGAAGTGAGGATGCTCAGCGGATGCGCAAAAGCCAGCGCCGTAAAACCGCCGGCCAGCACGCTGTTCCAGAGCACCCAGGAGGAGATCTGTTTCAGGCCCGTCTCGGTATTGGTGATAAAGCCGTAAACGATCAGCCCCACGATGAGCAGGGTGATCGTCCAGCCTACGATTTTACCGGTGGGTTTTTTAGGCGCGATGTGCGTAAGCTCGTCGGTATCCTGTTCCAGGTCGATATTCTTGCGTACGCCCGGCAGGTGCGCTCCGCCCAGAATGGCGACCACTTTCGGCCCCGGCGCGTTTTTAATTTTCGCGGCCAGATACTGGTCCCGTTCGCTAATCAGGATATTGCCGATTTTGGGGAACTGCTTTTTCATTTCCGACAGCGCGGATTCCAGCATATCGCCTTCCATCAGCTGTTTCAGCTCTTCTTCCGAAACGTCCTCGTCGGTGGCGAAGGAAAACACAAGGTTGAAGATCAGCTTGGCCTTCTCCCAGAAGTTGAGCTTGCGCCAGATGCGCATAAACGTTACCTGAATGCTCCGGTCGGCCAACACCAGATGCGCGCCCGTTTCCTCGGCGCACTTGATGCCCTGCACCATTTCCTGCCCAACGTTGGTGTTAAGGCGCTTGGCCATCCGTTTCTGATACGAGCTTAAAATCAGGTTTGCCAGCAAAAAGCCGACTTTTTTGGATTTGATTACTTTTACAATGTCCGTGCTTTCCCACGCCTTGGGGTTTTGAAGGGTCTGGTAACGCTGCTCGTCCAGCTCCACGCAGATGCTGTCGGGCTTTTCCTCGGCGACGATCTGTTTTACCAGTTCCACGCTCTCCTTAGATACGTGCGCCGTGGGAATCAAAATGATTTCCTTATCCTGATAGTGGATTCGGGTAACGTTCTCGTTCATATGACAAACCTTTCCTATGCGGTTATATTGGCGACAACTCCCATCATAGCACATTCAGGATGATATGCAAGTACCGGCCTGCGTAGAAGCGGAAAATGACCGGTATACGGCGTTATCGTATGGTTGGCGGTTGTGGAGCGGCGTTTGGGATGCTATAATGTTGGCAAAACGTCTTGGGAAGGAGCGGTCGCCGTTGAAAAAGCGTGCCTTGTCGGCTGTGCTGTTCTGGGTGATCTTCGCATTGCTTTTTGCCTACGCGCAGGATGTGCTGCTTCCCAAGGATTCGACCACCAAAACCTGGAACCTTTTCAACAGCCTGATTACCCCGTATACTAACGCAACCCGCAGCCGCGCGTTTGAAGCCCTGCCGGAAAACACGGTGGACGTTGCGTTTATCGGCAGTTCCATTGTGTTTTGCGGGGTAAACCCCGTGCAGCTGTACCGCGATTACGGCATCGCCTCGCACGATTACGCGGTAGGCGCGATTACCAACGCGCTGACGGATTATATGTGCGATCTGGTTTTCGAGCGGGAATCCCCGCGATATGTTTTTCTGGATGCCACACGCCTTTATGCCGATTTTTTGAACAGCAGCAGCAACTACATCCTGCCGATGACGAAGCTGACGACATCCAAAATCCGGCTGGCGGTTTCCACAGGCGACCTGACTACCGCGACGGAATACCTGATTCCGCTGCTGAGCTGCCACCAGAACTGGACGGCGGTCGACCGGGACGATTTTGCCTTCTCTTATACGAAGAACGAAGACCCGTTTTTGGGCATGATCGGTATGGTAAACCCAGCAGGCGACGCGCAGGCGCTTTATGAAAGCTTTTCGCAGCCCGCAATGGCGTATGCGGACTATATGCCGGACATGAAACCCATTCTGACGGACCTGAGTAAAAAGCAGGTGCTGGCTTTCCGTGACAAGTGCGCAGCCAATGGGGCGCAGCCGGTGCTGATGGTGTGCCCGTCGGTGTTCGGCAACGAGTGTACGCAATTTCTGCTCCAATTAGAAGCCTTTGCGGACGACAACGGCATTCCGATGATCAACTTTAATCTCCACCGGGAGGGCCTGACGCTCGAACCGGAAGATTTCGCGGACGACCATCATCTGACCGTGACGGGCATGACCAAGTTTACCGCTGTGCTGGGCGAATACCTGAACGCGAACTATGATCTGCCCGACCGCCGCGGAGAAGCCGCCTATGCCCGGTATGATAAAAGCGTGACCGTGTTTGAAAACGCGCTGTCGAAAATTGCAACGCTGAAGGAGGAAACGCGCTGATGCTGTTCAACTCCTATCAGTTCCTGCTGTTTTTCCCCACGGTCTGTCTGGTGTTTTTCCTGCTGCCGCACAAGCTGCGCAACCCGTGGCTGCTGCTTTGCAGCTACTTTTTCTATGGGTTGTGGAACTTCGCCTATCTGGGGCTGATACTGCTATCCACCGTTACCACCTACCTGTGCTCACTGTGGCTTGCACGGCTCAGGCTGCGCGGGCTGCCGGGAGACAGGCGGAAAATGAAGCTGCTGGTAGCCGGAAATTTGCTGATCAACCTGGGCGTGCTGTTTGTGTTCAAGTACTACGGCCTTTTCGCGCTGACGATGACGCGGCTGGGGATGCCCGTTGCGACGCTTAATTTGATGCTGCCGGTGGGCATATCGTTTTACACGTTCCAATCCTTGGGCTACAGTATCGATGTATATCGCGGCGATGTGGAGCCGGAGAAGAACCTGCTGATCTATGCGCTGTTCGTGAGCTTTTTTCCGCAACTGGTCGCCGGGCCCATCGAGCGGGCGGCCAACCTGCTGCCGCAGTTCCGCGAGAAGCACGATTTTGATTACGAGGCCATGCGCAAGGGCCTGCTGCTGATGATGTGGGGCTATTTTCTGAAACTGGTGCTGGCGGACCGCGCGGCCATCGTAGTCAACCATATTTACAACGCCGATACGGGCACGGGATTCCTCTATCTGTTGGGCACGCTGGTGTTCAGCTTCCAGATTTACGGGGATTTCGCCGGCTACTCCATGATTGCTATTGGCGCGGCACAGGTGATGGGCTTCCGGCTGATGCGCAACTTCCGACAGCCGTATTTAAGCCAGTCGATGGGCGAGTTTTGGCGTCGGTGGCATATTTCGCTGAACAACTGGTTCCGCGATTACGTGTATTTTCCGTTGGGCGGCAGCCGTTGCAAAACGGCGCGTGTGATTTTCAACCTTCTGGTGGTGTTTCTGTTAAGCGGTCTCTGGCATGGAGCGGCCTACACGTTTATCCTCTGGGGATTGCTAAACGGCGTCTATATTTCGGCGGAAAGGCTGTTTCGGCGCGGCACGGGCAAAAGCCGCCTAACCGGCCTGAAAGGGTTTCTGTACACGCTGGTGGTTTTCGTGCTGGTTACGCTGGCGTGGGTGCCTTTCCGCGCGTCGGATATCGGTCAGACGGGCTACATTTTCAGCCGTATCTTCTCGCCGGACGTGGTGCCTGATTTTTCTTCGCTGATCGGGCAGACGGTGGCAACCTTCGGCATGGGCAAGCGCGAGGTGATTGCGCTGGCGCTGAGCATCGTAACGGTGATGACGGTGGATATCGCGGAAAACCGCAGGCCCGGGCTGGCCGGGCGCGTGGAGGCGCGTTCCGCGTGGCTCCGGTGGCCGGTGTACTACGCGCTGCTGTTTGCAACCCTGATCTTCGGGGTTTACGGCTCGGCAGCGGGCGCGAGCGCGTTTATCTACTTCCAGTTCTAGAGCAGGTGTCCGCTGATGAAAAGCCCTTCACGACTGCCTTTGCATAGCACCACCGCTACAGGCTCGTGAAACCTTGAAATAGCGCCGCTATTCCTGCGGTTCCTCTCGCCTGAATCGGCAGTACTCTGCTGCGGCAGCCGTAATGCGATTTCATCAGCGGACACCTTGATGGGTTTGGTTCTAAAGGGGTGGGCGGCGCAAGGGCTGTTACCACGGGGGTAAACGCTGTCATCCTCGAAATAGCGCTGCTATTCCTTCGGATTCCATCAACCCAATCCGGCGAAAATTCCGCTCGCCATCGCACGTGCTCTTCCATCGGCATTTGCCTGCATGGTTGGCAGAAAGGCACGATGGGGAGACGACTGCTATTCCTGTGGTTCCTCTCGCCTGAATCGGCAGCACTCGGCAGCCGTAAAGCGATTTCATCAGCGGACATCTTGATGGGTTTGGTTCTAAAGGGGTGGGCGGCGCAAGGGCTGTTACCACGGGGGTAAACGCTGTCATCCTCGAAACAGCGCTGCTGTTCCTTCGGATTCCATCAACCCAATCCGGCGAAAATTCCGCTCGCCATCGCATAGGTTCTTCCATCGGCGTTTCCCTGCATGGTCGGCAGAAAGGCACGATGGGGAGAACGGGGGGGAATCCCGATAAACCGCCGAACCTTCGATATCGATAGGGAAGGAAGAAGATGCCATGAGGAAGTATCTGCGGCTGATGCGCATGCACCACTATCTAAAAAATTTATTGGTGCTGGCCCCGCTGGTGTTCAGCGGCCGGATGCTGGAACCGGCGCTGCTTCGGCAAACCGCGGTGGGCTTTGTCGCTTTTTGCCTGCTGTCTTCGGCGGCTTATATAATCAACGATTTGCGGGACGTGGAAAGGGATCGTGCGCATCCTGTGAAACGCAATCGCCCCATCGCATCGGGTGCGGTATCGGAACGGAGCGCGAAGCTGCTGGCGGCGGTTTTGCTGCTGGCGGCGGCGAGCCTGCAGGTGTTTGCCGGCCTTGCGGGGATGGGACTGGCCTGCATGCTGCTGTATCTGGCGGTCAATCTGGGGTACAGCTTCGGATTGAAGAACTTTCCGATTGTGGATATTTTCTGCCTCGCGGCGGGCTTTCTGCTTCGGCTTTTGTACGGCTCGATCATCACGGGTATTGAGGTTTCCGGCTGGCTGTACCTGACGGTGATTTCCGTATCGTTCTATTTCGCGCTGGGCAAGCGGCGCAACGAGCTGATTCGCCTCGGCACGGACGGGAGCACCCGGCGTGTGCTCAGCAGTTACACCCGCGCGTTTCTGGATAAAAACATGTATATGTTTCTGGGATTGCTGAATGTGTTCTACGCGCTCTGGTGCATGGAAAATCCGAACCGGACGCTGCTTTTTACCGTGCCGGTGGTTATGCTGATCTGCATGAAATACAGTCTGGACGTGGAAGGGGATTCGGACGGCGACCCTGTGGAAGTGCTGGTACACGACAAGGTGCTCATTGCGCTTTGCGGGCTGTATGCGCTGGGCATGCTTGCGATTTTATATCTGGCGAAATTGACGGCCTAGGCCATCGAAAGCGCAAACGCGGATTTGTGCAGAGGAGGATGCAAGAGAAATGGATAAGTACCTGCGGTCACCTCAGGCGGCGTTTTCAACACTGTGGCGGCGAATAACCAGACCGGTGAAGGCAGCGTTCCTGACTGCGTTTATTTCTGGTGTGCTGATTTATCTTTTTGCGATTACCAATACGCTGGTTGGCTCGGGTGATGCGTTGAACAATGTGGTTTCGGGCGCAAACCAGGTGGGGCTGGGGCGCTGGAGCTGCTCGTGGCTGTGCAGCCTGAGCACGGTGTATTCGATGCCGCTTGTCAACGGGCTGATGATGATCCTTGCGGTCTCCCTGCTGGCGGTTGTGGTGACAATGCTGTTGGAAATCCGCTCGACTTTCTTTGCGATGCTGGCGGCGCTGGTGCTGATTGCCTATCCGTCGGTCGGCGATACGCTGAAGTACCTGCATCTTGCCGACGGCTACATGATCGCCGCGCTTCTGGCCGTGACGGCCCTTTATCTGGCGGACCGGTACCGTTTTGGCTGGGCGGCGGGCGTGCCGCTGCTTACGCTGGCGTTGGGTACCTATCAGGCGTATGCGTCGCTTGCGGCGGCGCTGATGTTTGTGCGCGGTGTGCAGCTGGTGCTGCGCCCGTCCAGTGAAAACCGCGCGCTGTTGAAACTGGTGCTGCGCTACGTGCTGCTGATGGCGATTTCGATGGCGCTGTACTACGGGCTGGCCCGATTCTTCAGCGGGTATTACGGCATTCCGCTGTCGGATTATCAATCCGTCAGCAGCATGGGCAGCTTTTCCCCGCAAACGCTGCTGAATAATTTTTTGGGCTGCTATCGCGATTTTAAATCGGAAATTACATTCCTGTCCTATCGGGCGGACTTCTATGTGAACGGTTACGCAAACTACCTGTATGTCGCCTGCACGCTGGGGCTGACGCTGGCGATTTACCTGACGGGGGCGGGCAAGAGCGTGCTGAAAAGCGTTTTGCTGGCGGCACTGCTGGCGCTGGCTCCGTTTTTGCTGTGCAGTGTGCGCGTCTTTAACCCGGCGAAGGTGTACAGCCTGATGACCTACAGCGTCGTCGGCCTGTATCTGCTGGGCATTGTGCTGATGGAGCAGCTTCCGGCGGCGCTGAAGCGGCTGGCTGGGGAGACACGGGGGAAAGCCGCGCTTGTGCTCGCGGGCCGCAAATGGATGCGCGTGCTGCTGGTGATTGTGAGCTGGCTGATGATTCTTTGCCTGATCGTGGCGCTGTATGCGTGGATTGTGGGCGAAAATCTGGATTATTACCGGGAAAAGCTGGATTTTGAGAACATGTACGCGCAATGTTCCGCATATCTGCAAACGGCGGAGAATACGGACGGCTATTCGAAAAATATGCCAATTTACATCATCGGGTCCGCGGCAGGTTCGGCTGTCGTTTCCCGCACGCAGACGCTGCTGAACCGGCCCAAGTATTTCTATGCCTTTATGCGGTACTATCTTGGGGTGGATATGCCTTTCGGGATCGCCGGGCAGATTGATATGACGGCATATGCGTTTGCGGATACGGAGGCGTTTGCCGGTATGCCCGCGTATCCGGCGGCGGGCTGCGCGGCGGTGGTGGACGGCGGGCTGTACTTGAAGCTCTCCGGCATATAACAAGTTTCCAAATTAGCCGGACGTGGGAAAAGGGGATCCAACCAGATTAAACGCATCGGGCACAATTCATAAGCAGCACCCCCGGCCGAATGGCCGGGGGTGCTGCTTATCATGCTTTCAACGGGATCAGTTCGCAGCCGTATCGGTTGCCGGCTGGGCGTCCGGCTGCGTCTGGATGACGGTTGCCGTGTAGCCGTTGGTTTCATCGCCGGTCAGTGTTATTTCGACCCGCGTGCCGACGGCAAGATCAGCGAGGGAAAGGGTGGCTTGCGTTTCCTGCGAGGTGATCGCCGTTGCGTCGGTTACGGAAACCGTATAGGTGGTTTCACCGGGGGCCTGGCCGTTGGGCGCAGCGCCCTGACCGTTTACGCTACCGGGTGCGCCGTTTTGGCTGTTGCTGACTTGCCCATTGCCGTCCGGTGCATTGCCGGAGGAGCTGCCGTTCTGTTGGGGCGGGTTGCCGGAGGGGGTCGTGCCCGGGTTGCCGCCTTGCTGCCCGTTATCGCCCTGCTGTGGCGGATTGCCGGACGGCGCGCTGCCGTTTTGCGTGCCATCGCCGGGTTGGCCGTTGCCCGGAACGCCGACATCTTGCATTATCATGCCGGACACCGTTACGGTACCCGCGCTTTCATCCACCGCGGTAACCGTTCCCATCAGTCGCGTGCCGTCCGACGTGGGCGCCTGTTTGGAAGCGGCGTTTCCGCCAGAGACGCGAAAGCAATCAGCATTAATAACAGGGTTGCCAAAATGGCGGCTAAACTACGTTTCATCTTTTGTACCTCCTGTTCATCTCAGAAAACACCGCGGGTAGCGTACTACGTTTATGTGGAGGTTGAGTGAAAAGAAGGTGCCCGGAGAACGAAAACCGAAAATTCGGCTGGGATTGGAGAAAATGCCGGAAAACACGAACATTATGCAAACCATCTTGCCAAACGCGCGGTTCTCTGGTATCCTAAGGCAAAACATTGGCAGAGGAGGGCGCGTATGAAGGAGTTACGCGAGGCGATCCTGAAACAGGGGTTCGGGATCGGGCAGGATATTGTGAAAGTGGACATGTTTTTGAACCACAGGCTGGATATCGCGCTGCTGACGAACATCGGGCAGGCTTTTCATGAAGCGTTTCAGGATGAGCGCGTGGATATGATTTTAACCGTTGAGGCCAGCGGGATCGCGGCGGCGATTACCACCGCGCAGGCATTTGGCAACGTGCCGGTCATTTTCGCGAAAAAGAGCAAAACCACCAGCACCCTGAACAACGACGTTTATGAAGCGAAGGTGTACAGCTTCACCCACCAAACCGAAAACTACATCCGTATCGCGAAGAACTATTTGCCCAAGGATGCGCATGTGCTGATCGTGGATGATTTTCTGGCCAACGGCGAAGCGGCGGAAGGCCTTGCGGAGATCGTCCGGCAGGCTGGAGCGCATGTGGCGGGCATCGGCGTATGCATTGAAAAGGGCTTCCAGATGGGCGGTCAGCGGCTGCGCAACGAAGGGTACAAGGTCGTGTCGCTGGCTACGGTAACCGGCATTGAAAACGGCAAGCTGCAGCTGGCCGAACCCGAAGGGATTTGACGCGCCCGGCGGCCTGTGGTACAATGGTGCCGAACCTGAAGATGATTGAGAAACGGAGTTGAAAGGATGCGCAAATAATCTCGCCACTTTCTACCTGAACAGGGAGAGCCGGAGAAAGCCGTTTTGCTTTACGTAGAACGGAGGATTTCGGTGTGGCGGGAGAGCGCGTGCTTTGGGCTCTGTTTTTTTGTATGCGTTTTTTCGTTTCTCCCTTCGACCAGAACGGAGAAGAGACTATGGCTTTAGTGCAATTAACGGATGTTTCCTTTGCCTACGAAGGCAGTTTTGACGATGTGTTTTCTCACCTTTCCTGCCAGGTGGACAGCAGCTGGCGGCTGGGCCTGATTGGCCGCAACGGACGCGGCAAAACGACGCTGCTGCGGATTCTTGCGGGAGAGCTAAAGCCGCAGGGCATGGTGGATATGCCGCTGAAACCGGCGCTGTTTCCATTCTTCATCGAAAACCCGTTGGCTGCCGCGCTGGAGGCGATGCTGGCCTGCGCCCCGGATGCGCCGCAATGGCGGCTGGTGCAGGAAGCGAACCGGCTGAACCTGACGGAGGACGTGCTGGAGCGTCCCTATGAGACTTTAAGCCGGGGGGAACAGACCAAGGCGCAGCTGGCCGCGCTGTTTGCGCGGGAGGATGCCTACCCCCTGATCGACGAACCGACCAACCACCTGGACCTGCGCGGGCGCGAGCTGGTGGGCGACTATCTGGCTAAGCAGAAGGGGTTTCTGCTGGTGAGCCACGACCGCGCATTCCTCAACCGCTGCATCGACCACACATTGTCGCTCAACCGTGCGACGGTTACGGTGCAGCGCGGGGATTTCGACGCGTGGGAACGCGAATGGGAGCGAAAAAACCAGTCGGAGCAGCAGCGAAACGAACAGCTGCAAAAGGATGTGAACCGCCTTACGGAAAGCGCCAGACGGCAGGCGGATTGGAGCCGTCGCGGTGAAAAGGGCAAGTACCACGTGCCCGCCAGCGAAACGGCCGTGGTAGACCGGGGATATGTGGGCGCGCGGGCCGCGGCGCTGATGAAGCGCTTTAAAACCACACAGGCGCGTATTGAGCGGGATATCGAGGAAAAGCGCGGGCTGATGAAGAATATGGAGCGTGTGGGCGGGCTGAAGCTTTCGCCTTTGGAGCCGCCAAAGCGGCTGCTGATTTCGGCAAAAGACGCAAGCATCCGTTACGGCGGCCATGCCGTGCGCGAAGGCATTGCCTTTACGGTGGAACGGGGCGAGCGTGTCGCGCTCGTCGGTGGGAACGGAGCAGGTAAAAGCAGCATCCTGAAAACAGTCTGCGGACTTTCCACCGCGCTGCAGGGGGATGTAAGCGTTGCGGGTGGGCTGACGATCAGCTACGTGCCGCAATCCGCAGGGGATTTACGCGGAAGCCTGCGTGCGTTCATTGCCGAGCACGATGTGGATGAAACGCTGTTTAAGGCAATTTTACGAAACATGGATTTCGGACGGCAGCAGTTCGACAAGGCCATCGAGGATT
>JAQUXV010000425.1 GCA_028692205.1 Eubacteriales bacterium | reverse complement strand
AAGCCATTAAACGGCGGAACAGCGATTATCCGATTATAATGATATCGATTTGGGAAGAGAGGCGCGCAGTGGCGATTTTTGCAATCGGGGATTTGCATCTGCCCGGCAATAGCGAGAAGCCCATGGATGTTTTTGGCGCTCATTGGGATCACCATATGGATACGATCCGTGAAAACTGGCTCGCAATGGTGAAACCGACGGACGCGGTGCTGATTCCCGGGGATATCAGTTGGGCGATGCAGCTTGCCGACGCACGCGATGATCTGCGAACGATCGCAGAATTGCCGGGCACAAAGGTATTACTGCGCGGCAATCATGATTATTGGTGGAGCTCCATTTCTCGTTTGCGTGCGGCGCTGCCGGAAGGGATGATCGCGCTGCAAAACGACTCAATATCGATTGGCGGAGCCGCTGTGTGCGGCACGCGCGGGTGGACCTTTCCAACGGTGCAGTTTCCGCTGGATGAGCAGGAAACGAAGGTTTACCGGCGGGAACTGATTCGCCTTCAGATTACGCTGCAGGATGCGCAGAAGTATCGGTTACCCATCATTGCCATGATGCATTATCCGCCGTTGTTGACGGATTACCGTGATACGGAGTATACGGCGATTCTGGAGCAATATGGCGTAAAACTCTGCATTTACGGACATCTGCATGGCGTGGGGATTCGAAGCGGGTTTACGGGCGTCCATAACGGTGTGGAGTACAGGCTGGTTTCCTGCGACGCTATTGATTTTTCCCCGGTCAGAGTGTGGGATTGACGGTTTATAAAGGATACAGACAGAAACAGCGGACTGTAAAAAGCAGTCCGCTGTTTCTTTTTGCCCTGAAGAAAATGCCATATTCAATGTGGTGAAACATTCGACTGATAAGACATGAAAAGTGATATAGGGTGCAAACGTCGATTTGGCAAAAATAAAAGCCAGTTTTTCAAAAAAAAGTTCAAATAGAATATATGTTTGCTTGACGGTGTGGGAAAATGTGGCGCATAATGGTATTAAATCCCGAGGAGTGGTGAAAAAGGGAGATTGGAGGGAGAACGTTTGGACGAGAACATCGGCCTGAGTGCGGCCGACGCTCAAAGCGCCAAGCCGCGCCCGAAATATCAATTCTTTGGTTGCTATTCACACTCCATCGATGCAAAAGGCCGTATTATCATTCCTACGGCATACCGCGAAGCGCTGGGTTCATCCTTCACGCTCGGCCCTACGAGGGATTTCAACGGCATAGCCCTGTATCCCGACGATGTATATGATGGGATTCTGGATGAGCTGAACGCCATGAACCAGCGAAAACCATTTGTTCAAAGCTATACAATGCAGTTCTACAAGCTCAGCTACCGTTCCGCGCAGGCGGACGGGCAGGGGCGGATATTGTTGCCCCCGATGCTCAGGCAGAGAATGCTGTCCGAAGCGAAAGATTTGGAAATCAGCGGCGGGTATAACCACATCCGTATCGTAGACGCCGCCAAGGCCAACGCTGAAGATATCGAATTCATGGCGAAAAAAGACGAGATTCTCGAAGAAATGGGAAACGAGGTTTCCAACGGTTCGGGATTGATGTTGTAAGGAGGGCATGGGAATATGTCTCAAATTGCATATGATTCTAATCAGGCGTTCGACAGCCGCTATTATCAGCCGACCGACCGTTTCTATGTCCGTTCTTCCGTATATCTGCCGAGCGGCGATATGGATCCCGTAAGCGGTATGCTGCGCAGGGACTCGCGTCGGCGGGGACGCACGCAGGCGCTTCGAATGGAAGCCAGATTACTGGATCGGGAATATGAAAAAATGCAGGCGGCCATTGCGGCTCGGCAAAAGGAAAAAGGCTTTCGGATATCTCTTCGCTATGGGGTTCTGATAATCGTGCTGGTTTCGCTGGTGCTTGCGACAGTGCTGTTGGTGCAGCAGGGAACGCTACTTCAGCGTCGGCAGGATCTTGAGGCTATGCAGCAGCGAATAGAGGCCATTCAAGAGGAAAACGCCGCAATCCGCGCACAGATCGAAGAAGATTCGGACGCCGCTACCATCTGCTATGCCGCGGCCCAAAACCTCGGCATGGTGCCCGCAAGTTCTACCCAGGCGATACACCTGACGGCAGTCGATACACGCCCCGGCGAAAACACCGGCAGGGTTGTAGTTACCGCAGACGCGCAAAACACGGTTGATATTAACTTGTCGGCAGGGCAATAGTTGCTGTATCAACCCCGGATCATCCATCCTGCCGCCAATATAAAAGCGCCAAAACGATGCCGCTGTGCCAACTGCCTATCAAACGTGAAGCGGCGGAGTACAGCGGGCTCAAGGCGCTTTTTCTTCGCCTGTCGAAAACGCAATGCTCGTCCGGGTGGGTTGGTCGGTTGCCCATAGGGGAAGGGAAGGTTGCAAAAAGCCGCTCTGAAGAAGCTGAGATTGAGCAGGAGCTTAAATTTCTACCGTGGAACCACTTTGCAAATAGCGTTAACCGGGGGCTTTATGATATGGATGCACCAATTGTATAACCGATTGCAATGGGGCAGATAAGAGAACTACGGCGGACGACTGGACAAATGACATTGAATGTGTTACCTTATATGCGCTGCAAACGGATGCGTATCCACCCGGCAAAAGGAAGAAACGTGTTTTTTCCGGTTCATCCGTATGGATTTAAGCGCCGTTTCGCACAGATTTAACAATCATAATCAATTCGTCGTATGTTGCCCCAACTGGCGAAAAATCGGACGGCATAACGACGTATCATCCGGTGAATGCTACAAGCGTTCAATTTGGAGGCTGGCTGTATGTTGCTTGGTGATCTCCTGAAGGATATCCCCGGAATCATTAGCACACAAGGAAATCTGGATATTGAAATCGGTGCGCTGATCCTCAACAGCCGGGAAAAAACCGCAAACGGACTGTTTTTTTGCATTTCCGGGGCGCGCTTCGACGCGCATGAGTTTGCGGCGCAGGCAGTGGGCAACGGCTGCACGGCATTGGTGGTTTCTCATTATAT
>JAQUXV010000424.1 GCA_028692205.1 Eubacteriales bacterium | reverse complement strand
CCGTCCGGCCTGCGCCCAGATGGTCGCCCAGCGGCTGTGCGTATGCACAATGCCGCCCACCCCCGGAAAACGGTTGTACAGCTCCCAATGCGTCGGCGTATCGCTGGAAGGGTTCAGCTTGCCTTCCACCTTTTTACCGGTCAGGTCCATCACCACCATATCGTCCGGGGTCAGCTCCTCGTAGGGCACTCCCGACGGTTTGATAACGAACAGCCCGGCTTCACGGTCGATGCCCGATACGTTGCCCCATGTAAACGTAACCAGATTATGCGCGGGCAAAAGCATATTGGCTTTATACACGGTTTCTTTCAGCGATTCCAGCATGTCGATCTCCTCCTGTGTTTCCCGGCCTTTTCAGCTTGCCGTTACACTCCGGCTTTGATAGCCTTCAGCCGCTTCATTACATCGTTGGCTCCACGGCCGAAATAATCGTGCAGCACGCGGTATTCGGCAAAAAGCTTGTCATACATCTTCGCGTTTTCAGGAATGGGCAGGTACGATTCCTCTTTCACTTTGCCCATATCGCCCGCCGCGGTGAACACATCGTCATAGCCGCCTGCCGCCTTACCGGCAGCCACGGCCCCGAAGATGGCGCTGCCCAGCGCGGGGCCCTGCGCGGTTCCGGCAATCTTGATTTCCATGTTCAGCACATCGGCGTAGATCTGCATCATCATGGGGTTTTTCTGGCTGATTCCGCCGCTGGCGTAGAAGGCTTCCACCGCCACGCCGTGCTCGCGGTAATTCTCGATAATCATGCGCGTGCCGTAAGCGGTAGCCTCGATCAACGCACGGTACATATCTTCCGGCTTGGTCTGCAGGGTCATGCCGAGCATCATGCCGGTCAGGTCCACATCCACCAGCACGCTGCGGTTGCCGTTCCACCAGTCCAGCGCCACCAGCCCGTGCTCGCCCACCTTCTGCGCGGCGGCCAGCTCCGTCAGGTACTGGTGTACGTTCATGCCCTTCGCCTTCGCCGCATCATAATAGCTGGCTGGGCAGCAGTTATCCACAAACCACGCGAAATGGTCGCCCACGCAGCTCTGGCCGGCTTCGTAGCCCGCAAACCCGGGCATAATGCCGTCCTCCACCACGCCGCACATCCCGGGTACCTGCTTTTCCTCCGTGCCCAGCAGCATGTGGCAGGTGGACGTGCCGATAATTGCGAGCATCTCGCCCGGCGACGCAATGCCCACGGCGGGCACGCACACATGCGCGTCCACGTTGCCGATGGATACGGCGGTGCCTTCCAAAAGGCCGAGCTTCGCGGCCATGGCGGCGGTCAAACCGCCCGCCTTCTGCCCCAGCGGAGTTACCGGGCAGGAAAGCTTCTCCGCAATCACATTTTCCATACGCGGATCCAGCGCCTTAAAAAACGCCTTATCGGGGTAGCCGGTCGTCTTGTTGAACATCGCCTTGTAGCCCGCGCAGCAGGAGTTGCGGGTTTGCACGCCCGTCAGCTGCCACACAATCCAGTCCGCCGCCTCCACAAAATCGTCCATAGCTTCGTAAATTTCGGGGGCTTCGTCCAGAATCTGCCACAGCTTCGGGAAAAGCCACTCGCTGCTGATCTTACCGCCGTAGTTCTGCAGCCATTTCTCGCCCCGTTTGGAGGCGATTTCATTCAGCTTGTTGGCTTTATCCTGCGCGGCGTGATGCTTCCACAATTTCACATAGGCATGGGGGTTATCCGCATACTGCGGCAGATCGCACAGCGGCGTGCCGTCGTGCTTTACGGGCATTACCGTGCAGGCGGTAAAGTCCGTGCCGATGCCGATCACGTCCTCCGGCTTCACGCCGGAGGTTTTCAGCACTTCGGGAATCGTGCGCGTAAGCACGTCCACATAATCCTGCGGATACTGCAGCGCCCAGTCCTGTCCGAGCTTCTTGCCTCCGGGGAGCTGGGTATCCATCACCGCATGAGGATATTCGTATACGGCAGACGCGATTTCGCTGCCGGTGCCGACTTCGATCAGCACAGCGCGCCCGCTGAGTGTGCCGTAGTCGACCCCGATGGTGTACTTGCTCATGAAAAAATCCTCCTTCTTATCAAAAACCTGCGAAGTTGTACGTACCAATGATAGCTTGATGATACCATAAAAAAACGCGCGTGACAAGCGCAACAGCAGCTATTTTTACGGTTGTATTAAATTCGTCAGGCTTCATAATTCACCGGCATCCATATCCCCGCATGAGAGTACTCTTCATATCAGTTTCTTTCAGCCGTTTTCGTTCTCTGTCCTACAGAATATCAGTTCATCTCAGCCTCAGGGAATAGCGAGTTGATTCAATGCCAAAAAGCCTGCCGACCTAAGCGTTATTCAATTGATTCTTTTCAGAATTGTTTATAATCCCCCAACCCCATCTCGGTCAGCCGTACATCCGCCATTATTCCACGAAGAAAACAGGTGTCAACTACTTCTCCTTTCTCGTTAGCAAAGCCTCCCGTCACAATAACGGGAGGCTTTGCTTCGCTGTTGGGAAAATGCACGTCACCGCGAATTGACCAGCCATAAATAATATATGGCCTTTCGCCACAGCAGAATGATACCGGCGATTATGTTTGTTGCCCGGAGAAAGCGTCGTTTCAATCGGCAATGCCTCAACGACGGCGCGCTGGCCTCTCGCTTGCATTAGCGCACGCTGTCCCGTTCGACAATCTCCCAGGAGAGTACAGTGCTGGTCTCGTGCTTTCCGGCCATCATATTCATCAGCTTTTCCGCCGCTACACGGCCAAATTCATCTTTCGGGTGGGAAAGGGAGGTCAGCTTCGGGTGGCAAACGCCCGCATAGGCGCTGTTATCAAAGCTGATGATCGAAATATCTTTCGGCACGGAGAGGTGCTTTTCACGCAGCACTTCCATCAGTTCCAGCGCGATTTCGTCGTTATAGCAGACCACTGCTTCCACTCCGTTTTCAAGGCTCCTGATAAACTCCGTTCCCGTTTCATCCCGCAGAAACCGGTTTTTATTCTCGGTGGTAAACCAGCATACCG
>JAQUXV010000423.1 GCA_028692205.1 Eubacteriales bacterium | reverse complement strand
AAGGCGGAACAAGCACTTTTGATAATTGGCACTTCAAGGCGGACGAGCTGGTTTATTATTACGAAAACCGGATCTGGAACGGGCGCTTCGCACAGGTGGCCGCGGCCGGGACGATTCTTCGGGAGATTGAAGCGGAACCCGACGCCAAAAGCGTAAAAAAAGCATGACCAACTTGCGAAAAATAGGCTTGACAAGATTCCCGTCTTCATGTATGATAACAACCGTTGTGAGGGCATCCGCCTGATCGGGCTGTCGTTGACCCGTACAACGAAAGCGTCCTTCGGTTAAGCCTTGACGCCCCATCTCCGGGTGGGAATTGTGCGGGCGTGGCGGAATGGCAGACGCGCCGGATTTAGGTTCCGGTGCCTAACGGCGTAAGAGTTCAAGTCTCTTCGTCCGCACCATTGCCTCTTAAGTAAGAAAGCTGTGGAACGTGCGGTAGTAGCTCAGTGGTAGAGTGCCACCTTGCCAAGGTGGATGTCGCGAGTCCGAATCTCGTCTACCGCTCCACTTTTCTTTCTGGCGGCGCGTGGTAAAGGATAGACTACGGACGACGCTTGCGGGCGGGTGTAGCTCAATGGCAGAGCTCCAGCCTTCCAAGCTGGTCACGTGGGTTCGATTCCCATCACCCGCTCCAAAATACAGGATGGACTGAAAAGACCGTCCTGTTTTTTTGTGTTCCAGTTGATGATAGGGGAATATGGTTTCCGGCTCAACCTGATTCGCAAAGCCGGCGGCAGCAAACGGCAGGAGATTGTGAAATGAGGAGCGAGCAGGCGGATAGCGCCTCGGCAACTACATATTACAGCTTTGTACAATAGTTTTTAATAAAGCGATTTAAGTATGAATTATCAGGAGAAACAACGGTTTAAACCCCAAGAACTTAATGGTATGGCAAAGATTCCTACCCGATATGTATATTGTCTTTTTTCACTTTTTTTGATAAGGTATATACGTTTATTGTCTAGTGATATATCTGGGGGTGCCCATCGTGGTTTTAGAAATCATCGTGGTATGCATCCTGGCGAAGCTGAAGCGGTACAAACTGAAATACCTTTTCCGAACCTGGACGTTTTATCCGGTTCTACTGGCGCAGTGTGTTCTTGTTGTGTTTCAGATCAGTATTTTTAAGCGAAATTATGTTTTCGTACCGCTTGTGCCCTACACAGAACCGGCGGTAATTTTGTCGTTTCTGTTTGCGATTTTTGCATTTCAGCTATATAAACCTGCGATACTGGGCGCTTCGTCCATCGTGGCGGGCACGCTGCTGAACAAACTGGTCATAGCTCAAAATGGCGGGCATATGCCGGTGTATCCCACCCTTTCGTATTGGACGGGCTACGTATCAAAGGAGATGATACAGACAGCGGATCAGCTTCATGTACTTGGCGGGGCGGACACACACCTGAAATTTCTGACCGATTATATCGATTACGGGTACTGCATACTAAGTATTGGCGATGTATTGATCCACCTGTTTGTTTGTATTATACTATATACCCTGATCAAAGCAGTTAATTTGCGATACGGAACCGAAAAGGTTCGCGATTCTTAAGGAGGGCGGTTACATGGACGGAATTGCGGTCAGCGCTGCAATGTTTTTGCTGAAAGGAATTCCCGAAGGCCTGCTGGTTGCCTGGGCGATGCACATCTTCACGAACACGAAGATAGAAAAGAAAAAGTTTTTACTGCTCAGCATGATTATTTTTGTGGCGACGTATCTGATTCGCTTTTTGCCGATCACGCTGGGAATCAACACAGTGCTGTCATTGTTCGTCATGGTTTTCAGTTACCAGATTATTTATCGTGTGGACTTATCCCGAATGATCCGCGTTATGGCGGCGGCGGTCATCATCCTTGTACTGACGGCCGTATCGGAGATCCTGAATTACGTCGTATTGACGCTTCTCTACGGAACCGAGATGACCGAAGCCCTTGTAACATCCAGCGACCAGTTTACGCAGGCGCTTTCCACGATGCCGTCGACCGTGTTTCTCGCGCTGCTGACGCTGCTGGGGCATGTGATCGCGTCCGCAATCAGGAAAAGGAAGAAAACGAATGGAAAAACTGGTAAGGAGACTGGCGAGTAAAATTGCGAAATCGCAGGGCTACGACGCGGAAAAGGAAGCGGTTGTCGCCTATGGATTGCTGGCAATCGTCCAGGTTGGAACCATCGTTGTTCTGGCGCTAATTTTCGGCTTTCTGGTGGGCGCGCCTGTAGAGGCGATGATCGTCTGCTTTTCCGTCAGCATACTGCGCAAGTACAGCGGCGGCGCGCACGCATATGATGCGGACTTTTGCACAATCATGAGCGTGATATACTGCGCGCTGGCCGCGCTCGCCTCCCGGCTGCTGGCTCCGGCTTACAATAGTCTGGTTGTGCTGCTGATTGCCGTGCTTGGCTACGGCCTCACTTTTTGGATCGCATACCGTTATGTGCCGGTCGATTCTCCCAATAAGCCGATCAAAAGTGAAGCGAAGATCAAGCGGATGCGAAAAGGCAGCATGATTACGATCACGGTATATGCGGCATTGCAGTTGTTCTTATTCCTGCTTACCGGCCGCTTTCCGGCATTTCGATCCTACGGGATCAGCCTTCTTATGGGGACGGGCTGGCAGGCCCTGACACTTACACCGCTAGGTTCCATTCTGCTGGATAAGCTGAATGATATACCTAAATACCTTAGAAAGGAGACCTGAGCAATGAAAAAGTTCTATGGCGTGATTGCCGCTGTTAGCACCGTAGTCGCGGCGCTGGTAGCCTCCTCGGCATGCTATTGGTTCTTGTATCAGCCCGAGGAACCCGTGTCTCTCCGCAACGAGTAGGGAGAATGCAGTGGGAGGCGACACGTCGCCTCCCATATTCCCCTTGTATGCAGCAGCCTCCCAAGAGCGTGAAAAGCGATGTGATCGATTTGGATAATGATAATAAAGCCAGAATTAAACAAATACTGAATATTATTAAATTATCGTCGCTTGCTTTTCCTGCGATCGCTTTTTTGCAATA
>JAQUXV010000422.1 GCA_028692205.1 Eubacteriales bacterium | reverse complement strand
AAACTTTTCCTGTTATCGTAACCGGGCTGGACTTGCCATGAAGAAAAATCAAAGCGCAACGATTATCCTTCAGATATTGGAGAGAGCATATGACCATCAATGAAAGAGCAGAGGTTCTGATTCAGGCGCTTCCCTACATCCGCAAATACAATGGAAAGATCGTCGTTATCAAATACGGCGGCAACGCCATGGTGAACGAGGAACTTAAGCGCGCCGTGATGGGCGATCTGCTGCTTTTGCAGCTGGTGGGCGTGCGCGTGGTGCTGGTGCATGGCGGCGGACCGGAGATCAGCGATCTGCTGAAGCGCCTCGGCAAGAAGAGCGAGTTTGTGGACGGCCTGCGCGTAACCGACGAGGAAACCGCCGACGTGGTGCAGATGGTGCTGGCGGGCAAGGTGGGCAAAAGCCTCGTCAGCCTCATCCAGACGCTGGGCGGCAAGGCGATCGGCCTATGCGGCATGGACGGCAGCATGATCGAGGTTACCAAGCTGGACGACGTTCACGGTTATGTGGGCGAAATCCAGAAGCTGAACGTCGCGCCGATTCTGGATGTGCTGGAGAAGGGGTACATACCCGTTATCTCCACTATCGGGGTGGACGGCGAAGGCCACGCCTACAACATCAACGCCGATACCGCCGCCGCGCGCATCGCCGCGGAGCTCAAGGCCGAAAGCTTTATCAGCATGACGGATATCCGCGGAATCCTGCGCGACCCGAAGGACGACGGCACGCTGATCAGCGTGGTGAAGGCCAGCGAAGCGCCGGAGCTGACCCGCGAGGGCGTGATCTCCGGCGGGATGATTCCCAAGGTGGATTGCTGCATCGAGGCGATTCGGCGCGGGGTGGGCCGTGTGTTCATCCTGGACGGGCGCGTGCCCCACGCGATTTTGATTGAATGCCTGACCGACGAAGGCGCGGGCACAATGTTCATACAGGGGTAACCAAAACAACGAAAGGGGTTTGCCATGATGGATGTGAAAACGCTCGACGCTCAATACGTGGCGCATACCTACGCGCGTTTCGACGTGACGTTTGTGCGCGGTGAGGGCGCGCTGCTATACGACGACGCGGGCAAAAAGTATATCGACATGGGCAGCGGCATCGCGGTAAGCGTGCTGGGCTACGGCAACAAGGCGTGGGAGGAAGCCGTTTGCACACAGGCGAAGGCGCTCAGCCACGTGAGCAACCTGTATTTCACCACGCCGCAGGCGGAGCTGGCAAAGCTGCTGTGCGAGAAGAGCGGCATGAAGCGCGTATTCTTCGGCAACTCCGGCGCGGAGGCCAACGAGTGCGCCATCAAGGTCGCGCGCAAGTACAGTGCCGACAAGCACGGCGAAAACAAGCGCCCTGTGATCGTGACGCTGCAAAACAGTTTCCACGGCCGCACGCTCGCCACGCTGGCCGCCACCGGGCAGGATTCCTTCCACCACGACTTCGGGCCTTTCCCGGAAGGGTTTGCCTATGTCGCCGCCGGTGATCTGGAGGGCTTGAAAGCGGTGCTGGATTCGCAGCCCGTGTGCGCCGTGATGCTGGAAACCGTGCAGGGCGAAGGCGGCGTGGAGCCGCTGAAGGGCGATTACCTGAAAGCCGTGCGCGAGCTGACCGCCGAGCGGGATATCCTGATGATTGTGGACGAGGTGCAAACGGGCAACGGCCGCACGGGCACGCTGTTCAGCTATCAGCGGTACGATTGGGTGCCGGATATCGCCACCACCGCCAAGGGGCTGGCGGGCGGCCTACCCATGGGCGCGTGCCTGCTGGGCGAAAAGGTGAAGGACACCCTCACCGCGGGCAGCCACGGCTCCACCTTCGGGGGCAACCCCGTGTGTGCCGCTGCCGCGCTGGCGGTGCAGACCCAGCTGACCGACGAGCTGCTGGCCGACGTGAAGCGCAAGGGCAAGTACATCGCCGCGGAGCTGAGCGAGCTGGAAAATGTGAAGCGCGTTTCCGGCCGCGGGCTGATGCTGGGCATCGAGAGCGACAAGGACCCCAAGGAACTGGTGAAAGCGCTGCTGAAACGCGGCGTGGTATGCCTGACCGCGAAAAATAAACTTCGTCTGCTGCCGCCCCTGACCATCCCGTGGGATGAGCTGGAGGAAGCCGTGGACATCATTAAGGAGGAGCTGGCCAAATGAGTGAACCGATGAAACACCTGTTGAAGCTTGGCGATCTTTCCACCGAGCAGATTATGAGCATCCTTAACCTTGCCGACCAGCTGAAATACGAGCGCAAACACGGCATCGCGCACCCCGTGCTGGCGGGCAAAACGCTGGGCATGATTTTTCAAAAGTCCAGCACCCGCACCCGCGTATCGTTTGAGACGGGCATGTATCAGCTCGGCGGCAACGCCCTGTTTTTGAGCAGCCGCGACCTGCAAATCGGCCGCGGCGAACCCGTGCAGGATACCGCGCGCGTGCTGAGCCGCTATCTGGACGGTATCATGATCCGTACGTTCGCCCAGCAGGAGGTGGAGGATCTGGCCCAATACGGCAGTATCCCCATCATCAACGGGCTTACGGATTACGCGCATCCCTGCCAGGTACTGGCCGACCTGATGACCATCCGCGAGCGCAAGGGCAGCTTTAAGGGCTTGAAGCTCTGCTTTGTGGGCGACGGCAACAACATGGCCAACAGCCTCATCGTGGGCGGCATTAAAGTGGGCATGTCGGTTTCCATCGCCTGCCCGAAGAACTACCAGCCGGACGTGGCCATTATGGCGTGGGCGAAGGAAAGCGGCCGCTTCGAGATCGGCGAGGATATTTCCGCCATGGCGAAGGACGCCGATGTGCTTTACACTGACGTGTGGGCCAGCATGGGCGAAGAAGGCGAGATTGAGGAGCGCAAGAAGGCGTTTGCGGGCTATCAGGTGAACGACGCGCTGATGGCCGTTGCCAAGAAGGACGCGATGGTGCAGCACTGCCTGCCCGCGCACCGCGGCGAGGAGATTACCAACGAGGTGATGGAAGCCCACGCCGACGAGATTTTCGAGGAAGCCGAAAACCGCCTGCACGCGCA
>JAQUXV010000031.1 GCA_028692205.1 Eubacteriales bacterium | reverse complement strand
ACTATATTTATCGCAAGCCGGGCATTGAAACGGACGATTTCGAGTTGATTGATACTATCTATGCAACGACGTCCTATATCGATGGCAATACGAACCCGCTGGAAACGGGCGAAGCCTATTTCTACTACATTTCTGCTTATCGTATGAGCGCCGGTTCGCGGATAGAAGGCGCTATTTCAGCTACCGTCAATGCCAGAAGCAAGCCCGAACAGGTGCAAAATCTGGTTGTGAAACCGAACACCTATACGTCGCTGACGCTGTCGTGGGATGCATGCAACGGAGCGGCACAGTACATTATTTTGGAGAAGACATGGAGCGCCGTAACCTACTCTGAAATCGGGAGAACGGTTGGGAATGAGACAACCTTCGATGTAGATGGGTTGATCTGCGGCAAAATCTATTATTTCCGCGTTGTCGGCATCGTTACCGCGGAAGACGATATTGTAACGCAGGGCGAACAAAGCAGCACGGTGTCCGGGCGTGCACGGCCGGGCGTTCCCGCCAACTTTGGGGCTACCTGTATCAGCGGCACAACAGTTCGCCTGACGTGGGACGCACCCGTTGCTGGAGCGACCGGTTATTATATCATGCGGTCCACGGAGGAAGATAATAATTATACAAAGGTTGGCACGGTTACGTCAGCCGACAGAGGCTACTATTATGATAGCGGGCTAACCACGGCGGAAACCTATTACTATAAAATCTGCGCCTATGTTACCTACGCAAGCGCTTCATACGAGGGAGAATATGGGGATTACATCAGCGTGCGTCCGATGCCGGGCAAGCCGGTGATCACAAACGTCTACTCCTATGGATGCACCAGCCTGTACATTAAGTGGAACGCGCTGAGCGATGTAAACGGCTATAAGCTGATGTATTCGGCAGAGGAATTCGGCGACTATGAGGTTGTCGACATTGCCTCCGGAACTGCGACCAGTTACAAACTGATCGATAAAGTGCAGGCGGGACAAACCATCTATGTGAAACTCCAATCCTATGTATATTTCAATGAGATTCAGGAATTCAGCGAGGTTTCCGATATCGTTGAAGGTTCGGCAAAGCCTTCTCAGGTAAAAAATTTCAAGGTCAGCTCCGGCACCGGGCGCAGCCTGGTACTCACCTGGGATGCGGTGGACGGCACCGGCGATAAAGCGAGCGGGTACAATATTTATGAATGCACCGATGCAAGCGGCGCAGGTGCTACCCCGATTTACGACACCCGTTCCGGAAGCACGGTGCAATACACCATTACCGGCCTGGATGTTGGCGAATACTATTACTACTATATTTCCGCCTATTGCGGCGGGGCCAGCGGTGAGAACATTGAAGGCGTAGCGAGCAATGTTGAGAATTGCAGCGTGAAACCTGTGGCGCCGTCGAACCTCACGGCCACCAGCCAAACGTATAATAGTATTTTCCTCGAATGGGATGCGGTAGACGGCGCTGACGGCTATGAGATTTACTATGGTACTGACAGCAATTGCAAGTACCGGCTTGCCAGCATTGCCGAGGGCGATGCGACGGACTATCTCCATGAAAATGTCACAAGGGGCCGGTTATATTATTACAAAATCCGTTCCTACTCCATTGTCAATGAGAACAATTATCTCTACAGCGCGTTCTCTTCGGCTAAAAGCCAGTATTCCTGCCCCGGCATCCCGCAGAATATTGTTGGCGGAAACTCCACCGTGTCCGGCAAACCCCGTATTAGCTGGGATGCGGTCGACGGCGCAAGCAGCTATGTTGTTTACTACAGCACCTCGGAAAACGGGGAATATCTTTACGCAACATCAGTCAGTTCCAGCTATTCGTATGCCTATGTTGCAGGCCGTACTCCCGGCAGAACCTATTGGTTCAAGGTGAAAAGCCGCCTCTACTACGGGAGTACCGCACGCTATAGCGAGGACTTTTCAGAGGCGGTAGCGATTACGGTACAGCCTTCGAAGCCTTCTTCCGTTACCGGCACAGTAAAGAGCTATCAATCCGTCTACTATAAATGGTCCGGCGTATCAGGAGCGGATGGTTATAAGATTACCTGCAAGCTGGACGATGGTACAATCGTTCTGGAGAAAGACGTCGGCAACGTAACCTCCTATACGTTAACGGATAAAGCGATTTCCGGACGCTATATCAATACGGTGGTTACGGCATACAGCTATAGCTATGAAGATCATTCTGTAAAAATATACGGGCCGGGCTCAACTTCTACCGTACGCACGCTTGCCCGCCTTTCCGCTCCAACGGGCGTATCTATTTATGGCATTGACAACAGTACCATAAGGATCACTTGGAATGCGGTCAGCAATGCGGAAGGATATTGCGTTCAGCGCCGGGTTGGCACAACGGGTGATTACGAGACGATTAAGTGGCTAATCAACACCGGCTCCTCTTCCAGCAACCTGGAGTATATTGATAATGATGTGGGCAGTGTTGCCAATATTAAGGATAAGGTGTGCTACCGTGTCCGCGCGTTTATCGACAACGACGGGGATTATCTGTACGGAGCACCGAGTTCGTATAAGTATACGGTATTACGCTGTGCAAAAGTTACCGGGGTTGAAGCAACGCCGATCAGCTGCTGGTCGATAACCGTTACATGGGATTCTGTGGAGGGTGCGGATTATTACGGCATTTACCGTGCCACAAGCGCCACCGGCACCTACTCCTACATTGGTTATACTCGAAACACAACCTACACCAATGGCGGGCGGACAACCGGAAAAACATATTACTATAAAGTAAGAGGTTATTTCTATATTGGATCGACCAAATACTACGGTCCGCTCAGCGACGCAAGTGAAGGCGCCACCCCCACGCTGGACTCGCCAAGCGGCCTCAGCGCGGTGGCAACCAGTGCTTCAACGGTACATCTATCCTGGTCACGTACCAGCGGAGCAAGCGGGTACTATCTCTACCGCAGTGCCACAGAGAACGGAACGTATAACAAGATCAAGTATCTCGGCAGCAGTTACTATCTGTCCTACAATAACACAGGCCGGACAGCCGATACGACGTACTACTATAAAATTCGGGCCTTCCGTTATGTCGGATCAACAAAAATCATGAGCGAATATGCGGCCTTCGATCCGGTTACCACCCTTTCGGAGTAAACCGCAATTAACTGATTTTCAACAGCACAGAGCCCTGCGGGCGCGCCGACCGGCGAAACCGCAGGGCTTTTTGATTTTGGTTTATATCCGATTCGGGTATATAGCGCAGCTACTTCGTACCTGCATTAACGGTCGCGTCATCTTCGGCGATAAACCGGATCACCCTTTGCAGCAGCGCTGGTTGGATTTGGGGATACGTCAGCGGGGCGGGCTCCTGGTTGAAAAACAGAACCTGCCTAATTTCAAAACCCGGAAGATCACCCAGCTCGCGCACTTCCGCAAAGCAGAGCAGGCCGTATCCCTGATCGCTGCCCGTTACATGGAAAGCGCAGACCGGAGTCAGCTCAAAGGCCAACGCGCCGGTTTCTTCATACAGTTCGCGCCGGGCTGTTGCAAGAATAGGCTCGTCCGGCTCCCGGTGCCCGCCGGGAATCTCCCAGGTTTCGCGATCCCGATGCCTGCAGTAAATCCATTGCCCCCGGTACCGGCTTACGATGACCGCGTACCGGAAAAGGCTGTCCTCCACAGCGCGCTGATCTTCAAACACAACTTCGTACATTTTTTCCGCTCCGCTTATTTTCAGCGTTCCACCCAACCGCGGGCGCGCTCCACCGCGCGGTGCCAGCCGTACATCGCCAGCCCCCGGTCGTATTCGCCCATCGTGGGGGTAAAGGTAAGATCGGGCTTCACCATGCGCGCGGCTTCCCGTATATCGGTAAACAGGCCTACGCCGAGGCCCGCCAGCAGGGCGGCGCCCAGCGCAGTGGTCTCCAACACGACGGGCCGCACCACAGGCACGCCCAGAATATCACTTTGAAACTGCATCAAAAAGCTGTTTGCGCTTGCGCCTCCGTCCACCTGCATCCGGGGCGGACGGCTACCGCAATCCGCCGCCATGGCGTCGAACAGGCCGGCGCTCTGGTAGGCGATTGCCTCCAGCGCGGCGCGTACAATGTGCGCTCGGTTGGTGCCGCGCGTCATACCTACGATGGTGCCTCGGCTGTACATATCCCAGTACGGCGCGCCCAGCCCGGTAAACGCGGGCACCAGAAACACGCCCGCCGTATCCGCAACGCTTTGGGCAATCTGTTCGGTTTCGGCGCTGGTTTGAATCATCTTCAGCTCGTCCCGCAGCCATTGTATGGTTGCGCCGCCCATGAACACGCTGCCTTCCAGTGCGTAGGTGGGTTTGCCGTTCAGTCGCCACGCCATGGTGGTCAGCAGCCCGTTTTGGCTTTCCACGGGGGTTTCACCGGTGTTCATGAGCATAAAGCAGCCGGTGCCGTAGGTGTTTTTCACCATGCCTTTTTCAAAGCAGGCCTGCCCGAACAGCGCCGCGTGCTGGTCGCCAGCCAGCGCCGCTACAGGGATGGGACGGCCCAGAATATCGCTTCGCAGGTTGCCGATCACCTGCGCCGTATCCACTACCTGCGGCAGCAGCGCGCGGGGGATGGAGAGCGTTTGCAGAAGTTCGTCGTCCCATTGCTGGGTATGAATATTATAGAGCATCGTGCGGCCCGCGTTGGTGGCGTCGGTTACGTGCGGACGCCCCTCCACCAGATGCCACGCCAAAAAACTGTCCACCGTGCCGAAGCACAGCTCCCCACGTTCGGCACGCCCGTGCAGGTTCAGCGTATCCAGGAGCCACGCGAGTTTAGTGCCGCTGAAATACGCATCGGGCACAAGGCCCGTTTTCCGGCGGATCAGCTCGCTTTTACCGTCGTTTACCAATCGTTCCACATAGGGGGCGGTGCGGCGGCACTGCCAGACGATCGCGTTGTGTAAGCACGCGCCGGTTGCGCGGTCCCACAGCAGGGTGGTTTCCCGCTGGTTGGTGATGCCGATGGCGGCGATCTCGCCCACGTCTACGCCGCTGAGCTTTACCGCCGTCTGCAGCGCGGCGATCTGGGTGTTCAGAATATCCTCAGGGTCATGCTCCACCCAGCCGGGTTTGGGATAGTGCTGCGGAAACTCGATTGCGTGGGTGGAAAGCACCTGCCCCTCCGTATCGAACACCACTGCGCGGCTGGATGTGGTGCCTTGATCCAGCGCGACGAGGACGGAACGCTTCATAAAACCAATCCCCCTGTTTTGTATTTTCCGTTCCGGAATTTTCTACGACAAACGAACCTGCCTCCGGCAGGATGCTAAACGGATAAAGCATGGCGGCTCCGTACGACACCGAAGGGCAAGGTCACCCGCTGCGTTTACAGCGCCCTTATCGATGCAGGGACGTGCGTTCTCGGTTGGGCTGGCAACAGCCTCATTAGGGGAAAAACGGAGTTACCACTCTTATGGTATGCTAAACCCACAGTAACAGGCTCCCCGCGGCTGCCATATCGGTGTATCGGCTTAAAGGTTTATGGCGGGGGCGCTGGCGACCGGCGGAAACAAAGCGGTCTTGCGGGTGCTCATCTCGTCTGCGCGGGCGATGTACTCCGCAACGTTGGTCACGTTCGGCGCGCGTTCGATGCGCAGGTCCCGGTCGGTAAACACCCGCTTGCTGATCGCTCCCGCTCCGCAGGCGAGAATGGTGGCGGTTTCTTCCATGATATCAATATTATACAGGCATGCCGCGCCCGCGCGGGCATAGCCGACGTTCTGCTGCTGGCCCGCCATATATTTCTGGCGGTACAGGTAATACGGCGCCATGCCGAGCTTTTCGGCGGTCGCTTCGCCCATCGCCACCATTTCGGCCACGTCGCCTGCGGGCGGCAGGGCTGTGCCCTGCAAATGCAGGCGGCTGGAGCGCTTGATGGCCAGCGTATGCACGGTGAGGCTGTCTGGCGCAAGTTTTTCAACCGCGGCCATGGTGACCGCGAAATCCCCGGGCGTTTCGCCGGGCAGCCCGGCGATCACATCCATGTTGATATCGGCAAAGCCCAGTTTGCGCGCCAGCAGGAACGCTTCCGCCGTTTGCGCGGCGGTATGGTCGCGCCCGATCGCACGAAGCGTTTGGTCGTTCATAGTTTGCGGGTTGACGCTGATGCGTCCGACCCCGACGCCAAGCATGGCGCGCAGCTTTTTTTCGGTGATCGTATCCGGCCGCCCCGCCTCCACGGTAAACTCCC
Source organism: Eubacteriales bacterium (assembly GCA_028692205.1). The sequence continues at coordinate 7,756 of JAQUXV010000031.1, read as the reverse complement.
GTGGGTTGGGAAAACAGGCCGCGGCATGCGCCATCAGCGCCGCGAAAGCATCCTCGTCAAGCGCGGTAGGCGTTCCGCCGCCGATATACAGCGCGCGTAAAACAAGTTTTTGCTCCCGCATCAGGCGGGCGGCGGCTTCCATTTCGGCAAACAGCGCCTCCAGATAGGGGCCGACCTGTTTGCCGCGCCCCAGCGCCTCGCCGGGGAACGAGCAATAGGCGCAGCGCGTACGGCAAAAGGGAATGGAAAGGTAAAGATCCGCGTCCCGTTCGCTTGGCGCGGGCAGCGTTTGCTGCAACGACACAATGCGTTTCAAAAGTTCCGCCTTCTCCGGCGAAAGATCAAACTCCTCCACCAGCGCCTGCGTGCCGGTTTCCAGCGTATAGCCCTGAGCAAGCTTTTCATACAAAAGGCGCGTGGGGCGAATGCCCGTTAGCGAGCCCCACGGCGGCTGCCTGCCGGAAAGGCGTTTACAGAGGTCGTAAAGCGTCAGCTTGCAAAGGCGCTTCTGCAGGCGCTGCTTCGCAAGCGTGCCGCCTGCGGGTACGGGCAGCTCGCGCGCCGCGGTTTCGCCCCGCAGGGCAAAGGCGCAGCGCCACACTCCGCCTGCCTCGGAAAAGGTATGGGTAAGCGCCTCCATATCCCGCGTTACGGGGGAGGCGGTAAACTGCGCCTTGGCGGCATCCTCGGCGGAAACATCCGCGGTCGCTTCCACGGCGAAGGCTTCGCCGGGCCAAAAGAGCTTCAGCACCTCATACAGCTCGTTGGCCAGCCGCGGCAGAGGCGTTCGCAGGCAAATTTTCATGCTTTGTCTTTTTCATCCCGTCCGGCGAAGGTTGCGTTGCCGTGCCCGGGATAGGCGACCATCAGCGGGTGCATATACAGAATGCGGCGCAGGCTGTTTTTCAGCTCTGTAAAATCACCGTCGACAAAATCATAGCGGCCGTAGCCGCCGTTGAACAGGGTATCGCCGCAAAGCAGCCCGGCGTTCTCCGGCAGCAGGTAGCAAACGCCGCCCTTGCTGTGCCCCGGCGTGTGCAGTACGCGGATGCGCATTCCCGCCAGATCCAGCAGCTGGTTATCAGCCAGCAGGGTCGGCGCGGTATGCACGCGCACGTCACAGCCGAATTCCGCGCCTACGTTCAGGTTGGGGTCGGTCAGCTTTGGGGCGTCCGCCGCGTGAATGTATACGGGAATGCCATAATGGGCGCATACCGTGTCCACCCCGCCGATATGGTCGTAATGCCCGTGGGTCAGCAGCACCGCGGCGGGTTTACGTTTGCCGACGGCTTCGATAATACGGTAGGGGTCCGCCCCCGGATCGACAATCACCAGACGATGGTCGTCCGTTCGGCCCACAAGATAACAGTTCATCATAGAATCGCCCACATGGAGCGTCTCCACATCGATCGGCAATGTTTTCACCTCAATATCAAAAAAGCTTGCGCGAATCCAAAAGGATGGTCACCGGCCCGTCGTTGACCAGGCTAACGGCCATATCCGCGCCGAAAACGCCCGTCTCCACCACAAGGCCCTGTTCCCGCCAGCCGTTTACCACGCGCTGGTACAGCGCGTCCGCCGCGCCGGGCTGTTCGGCACGGATAAAGCTGGGCCTGCGTCCGTCGCGCGCGTCGCCCAACAGGGTAAACTGGCTCACCGCCAAAATCGCGCCGCCCACGTCCATCAGCGAACGGTTCATCTTGCCCGCGTCGTCCTCAAAGATTCGCAGGTTTTGCACCTTGTCGGCAATATAGGCCGCGTCCTTTTCCCCGTCGCCGTTCTCAACGCCGACAAGCACCATCAGCCCTTTGCCGATTTCCCCGGTAATCTGGTCGCGTACGGCGACCGAGGCGCGAAGCACGCGCTGTACGACTGCCCGCATGGTAAACACCCCTTCACGCGGCGCGGCGGAACCCCCGCCGGTGAACCGTTTATTATGAGATACCGCGGTAAACCTCCACAATGTCCGTACGCCGCTGCAGACCCTTGATCACCTTATCCAGCTGCTCGCGGCTGGTCACCTGCACGATCATGGTGATAATGCTGGTTTTGCGCTTGTTATCCCGCTTGGCCGATACGGACATAATAGGCACGCCCATATTGCCGATAAACAGGGCCAGTTCGCCCAGCAGGCTTACATGATCGTATGCGATGATATTGACGGTGGCGTTGAAGGAACCGCCTTCGGTATCGGCCCAGCTGACCTCCACCATACGCTCGCGTTCGCTCGCGCTCACGTTGGGGCAATCCGCCTTGTGTACGGTCACCCCGCGCCCGCGCGTGATGTAGCCGATAATTTCGTCGCCCGGCACGGGGTTGCAGCATCGGGCAAAACGCACCAGCATGCCGCTTTCACCTTTAACGTAGATGCCGTGGGTGGGCTTGCCGAGCTGCTTTTGCATTTCCTGCGGCGTAGACTCCACAATTTTGGGGAGGGCCTGCGCCTCGTCCTTGCGCTGCTCGTCCAGCAGGCGGCTGATCACATAGGCGCTGGCGATGCCGCCGTAACCCACGGCGCCGTAAATATCGTCCAGCTCCTGAAAGGCATAGCGTTTCAGAATGGGGTCGTAATACTCGGGCTTGGTAAGCGCCGGCAGCGATACGCCGCGCCGCTTGGCCTCGTGCTCCAGCATTTCACGGCCGCGCGCCACGTTTTCGCCGTGCAGCTCGCGCTTGAAAAACTGGCGGATCTTCGCCTTGGCCTGTTGGGTATGCACAACCTTGAGCCAGTCCATACTGGGGCCCTTGGAATTGGTGGAAGTGATGATTTCCACACGGTCGCCCGTTTCCAGCTTGGTTTCCAACGGCACGATACGGCTGTTGACTTTCGCGCCCACGCAGTGGTTGCCCACGCCGCTGTGAATGCGGTAGGCAAAATCGATGGGGGTGGAGCCGCGCGGCATGCTGACGATATCGCCCTTGGGGGTGAACAGCAGCACCTCGTCGCTGAAAAGGTCTGTTTTCAGGGAGTCGATAAACTCCTTGCTGTCGCGGGTTTCGTTTTGCCAGTCGAGAATCTGCCGCAGCCAGTACAGCTTGTTGTCCAGATCGTCTCCCGTATTTGCGCCTTCCTTGTAGCGCCAGTGGGCCGCGACGCCGAACTCGGCCACGCGGTGCATCTCCCACGTGCGAATTTGGATTTCGAAGGGGAAGGGCATCTTGCGTCCGCCGATCAGGGTGGTGTGCAGGCTCTGGTACATGTTGCTTTTGGGAACGCTGATGTAATCCTTGAACCGGCCGGGAATCTGGTTCCACAGCGTATGCACGATGCCCAGCACCGTATAGCAGTCCTGCACCGAATCCACAATCACGCGTACGGCGATAAGATCGTAAATCTGGTCGAAGGTCTTGTTTTGCGCCTTCATTTTTTTGTATATGGAATACAGGTGCTTGGGCCGCCCGTCCATCTCGTAGCGGATGCCCTGCGCGTCCAGCTTCTCGGACAGCTGGGTGATCACCATGCGGATGTTTTCCTCCCGCTCGGCGCGGCGGAGGCCCACCTTCTGGGCGATTTCGTGATACGCGTCGGGGTTGATGTATTTAAAGGAAAGGTCCTCAAGCTCCTGCTTGATGGCGTTCATGCCCAAACGGTGCGCCAGCGGCGCGAAAATATCCAGCGTCTCGCCCGCGATGGCTTTTTGCCGTTCCTCCGGCTGATAGCGGAGGGTGCGCATGTTGTGCAGACGGTCGGCCAGCTTGATGATTACCACGCGGATATCCTTGCTCATGGCCAGGATCATCTTGCGCAGGCTTTCGGCCTTCTGCTCCTCGCGGTCGGTAAAATCCAGCTTATCCAGCTTGGTTACGCCGTCCACCAGCACGGCGACCTCCTCGCCGAACTCCGAGCGGATGCTCTCCAGCGACACGCATTTGCAGTCTTCGATGGTATCGTGCAAAAGCCCCGCCGCGATGGTGGGCGCGTCGATCATTAAATCGGTTAAAATGCTGGCGACCGAAACGGGGTGGATAAAATAGGGCTCGCCGCTTTTGCGCACCTGCCCGGCGTGCGCGTTTTCGGCAAATTCATAAGCTTTTTTCACCAGAAGATAACTGTCCCCCGGGTGCTGCTTCTGCACGCGGGCGAGCATCTTCTCCATGGGCATACACTCGTTGGTGATATACGTTAACATACCCGGTCCTCCGTATCGGTATACAGGGCGCGCAGCGCGCCCAGCACCGGACTGTCGGAAAGCGAGCACCGGCGCGGCTCGCACATGTCGTAGTGAAACGGGGCTTCTGAAAAAGCGATCAGCCCCAGCGAATCAAAGGCCAGCAGCCCCGCCAGCGTCTGCGCCTCGGTGAGGGCGGCGGCTTCGGCGGCCTGCCGCAGGCTGCCGAAAGCGGAACGGCGCAGCAGCCGGTACAGCGCGCGGTAACCATCGTCCCCGGCATCCACCGCCTGTGCCGCCGAGCGCAGCGCGCGTGTGGGCGGAGCCGCAAACAGCGCGGCTTGCGGAACCGCCTGCCGCCAAAGCGCGGCGGCGTGCGGCGTCAGCGGGCCGTCCAGCAGCACGAGGGCTTTCCAGCACCCGGTAATCGCCTCCGGTTGCGGCTGCACAAGCAACGTATGGAAGCAGCGCGGATCGGCGGGCACGCGGCGGGCCAAATCCACACGGTCTCCGTAGACAGCCAGAAAGCGCTTGGCCGTATCACGCGCGTATGCGACGAACAGCGTGCCCTGCCGCCCTTCCAGCAGCGGCGCGACGGACGCTTCCTCTCCCTCGGCCGTGCGAAGCGTGCCAAAGGGTTCCAGCGTATCGCACGCGCGAAGGGCAGCCTTAATCATTTCTGCGTCGGGGGCTTCGTTTCCTGCCGGAACGGCCGGAAACGCGGCAAGCGCGTTCCTAAGCAGCCGGAGCAGCGCGGTATCGAACGCCGATTGCGGCTCCGCGGCTAGTGCCTGCGCCTGTGCCGAGGGCCGAAGCGCCTGTACGTTGCACTTGATGGAAACGCGGCCCCGGAATTCCTCCCGCGCGAGGGTATAGGCTGCATCCACCGCATCCGGCAGGCTGGAAGCCAATGGACCCATGCCAAAGGCAATGCCGTCCAGCGAACGGTCACCATCGCGAAGCGACAGTTGCAGATGCGCGCCCTGCGCCCCGCAGGCGCGGCGGCGCGTCAGCTGCGCCGCTTCGGTGTAAAAAACCGGCGCGGGGTTGTCCAGCCCGAAGGGCTGAAGCTTCTCCAGCGCATCCACCAGCGCGTCGTCCGCCTCGGCAAAAGCCAGCGGCGCGTCGTATTCCTGCGCGGGGATAAAAGCATCCTCCTCCGCGCCCGTGCGCACAGCCTGTTCCAGCCGCTGCCGGAAAGTGGCGTCGTTCTCCGCCGCGAGCGTTACGCCTGCGGCCATCTCGTGCCCGCCGTAGCGCAGCAGCAAATCGTCACACGCTTGCAGACACTTTGCCAGGTTCAGCCCGCGCACGCCGCGCAGGCTGCCGTGCAGCAGGCCGTCCTTCTCGGTGAGGGCGCACACGGGCACGCCGTAGCGCCGGTTTAACCGCCCCGCCACCAGCCCGATCACGCCCGCGTTCCAGCCTTCCCCGCGCACGAACAGCATCCGGTTGGATACGAAGTCGTGCGCTTTCGCCTGCGTTTCCGCCTGCTCGGTCGCTTCGGTCTCCAGCCGCTTGCGTTCGGTGTTTGCGGCGTCCAGCTTTTTCGCCAGCGCTTCCGCTTCGGCGGGGTCGCGGGTCATCAGCAGGCGAATGCTCTCGCCCGCGTCGGCAATGCGCCCGGCCGCGTTCAGCCGCGGCGCGATCTGGTAACCGACGGTTTCAGAGGTGGGTGCCGTCTTGCAGCTCGCCACCGCCATCAGCGCTTTCAGCCCCGGGCGCTCGTCGAACCGGGGCAGGCCCTGCGCCACCAGCACACGGTTTTCCGATAACAGGGGCACGATATCCGCCACGGTCGCCAGCGCGGCCAGATCCAGCCATTCTTCCGCCGCATCCGCCCCGAGCAGCGCGCACGCCAGTTTATAGGCAACTCCCGCTCCGCATAGCCGGGGGAACGGGTAACCGTTGAGCAACGGGTTCACCACCGCGTCGGCGGGGCAGGGCGAAAGACCGGGCTGGTGGTGATCGGTCACGATGACGCGCATTCCCAGCTCCTTGGCGCGGTTCACCTCATCGGCGTTGGTAATGCCCAAATCAACCGTTACCAGCAGCTGATAGGTTTTTGCCAGTTCTTCCACGGCGGCGATGTTCAGTCCATAGCCCTCTTCGCGAAGCGGCACGTGCGGCGTCGCGTCGACGCCGTAGCGGCGCAGCGCTTCGGTTGCGATGGTGGCGGCGCACACGCCGTCGGCGTCGTAATCGCCATAAACGACGGTCCGCCAATGCTCCTCCTTTGCTTCGGCCAAAAGGGAGAGCGCCGTTTGCATATCGTTTAGCAGCAGCGGATCGTACAGCTCATCCAGCCTCGGGTCCAAAAACGCGTCCGCCTGCGCCGCCGTATCCACCCCGCGCGCGTAAAGCAGCTCCGCTAATACGCCCTGATAGGGCCGCATCGCGCTCTGCGCGGCGGCGTCGAACGGGCGGGTTTCCCTGCGGATAAAACGAAGCATAAAGGGTCTCCTTTCGGGCGAACGTTGCCTGTATCATACCACAATCGGGGGAAGAAGCGCAAAGCGCTGTGCCGGAGTTCCGCTGATATGAAAGCGCTTCACGCCTGCTACAGCAGAAACGGATTATTTGGGTCGGAACGCCCCTGGAATAGCGCCGTCGCCCCTTGACAGTTGACCGGAATTATCCGTATTCGACTACAATATCCGATTGGCGTTGAGCCATTGTTGATCCGTAACGCCGTAAAGCAGGCTGCTGTACCCCGGAAGGCATTGTTTCACCAGCCATTCCCGATAAAACAAACCCCCTCCCGTTCCCGCCGTGTACCGGCGAAAAAGCGGAAGGGGAATTTTGAGTCCATAGGGAAACGAGTGGGAGAGAACCTGCGCGATGTCGGGCTGGATTTCCTGCCGGGTTATGTTTGCGAAACCCGCAGTCACAGCAGCGCTGCGTCAAGGATTTCGCAGGCATAGGATGGTGAAAATCCAGCCGACAGCGCGCGGGGAATCTTCCCTTCATTTTCCGAAATTAGATGAAGAGGTTCACGTTGCTTTCTTCCGCGTCGCCCAGGTAGGCGCCCACGCCACCCAGTTCCACGCCGTCGATCAGCTCTTCGGGGCGGATGCCCATCACGTCCATGCTCATGGTGCAGGCCACCAGCTTCACGCCGGCTTTTTGAGCCTTGGCAATCAGCTCCTCCAGCGAATCCACGTTCTTCTGCTTCATGATGGATTTCATCATTTTGGTGCCCATGCCCGCCATATTCATGCGGGAGAGCTTCAGCTTGCGGGTGCCGCGCGGCAGCATGCCGCCGAACATCTTCTCAATAAAGCTCTTCTTTACGCGCACCTTCTCCGGCCTGCGGAGCACGGTAAGGCCCCAGAAGGTGAAGAACATCGTCACCGGGCGTCCCATCGCGGCCGCTCCGTTTGCGATGATGAAGCTGGCCATCACCTTGTCCATATCGCCGGAGAATACGATGATCGATTTGCCTTCCGGCGTTTCATGCACTTCGGTTGCCTTGGGCACGCCGCCCTTGCGAACCAGCGCGACGTAATCGTCACCCTGTCGCTCGTTGGCCAGCAAAGTGTTGCCGGTGCGGCGGCACCACGCGCCGATATCCTTGGCGAAGCCGGGGTCGGAGGCGGAAACTTCCATCACCTCGCCGGGCTTCATGGTTTTCATGGTTTCAAACA
>JAQUXV010000421.1 GCA_028692205.1 Eubacteriales bacterium | reverse complement strand
CTATGCGAAGGCGGCGCAGGCGCAGGGGCGGCGTATCGTTCGGTACGGTCGTCACGCTGGTTCTTACGGGGCTGGTGCTCGCCGGGTGTATATACCTGTTTCCCAAGCTGGTGGGCGATATCGATTTACGGGTGGATCCCCAAACCGTAAGCGTAGCGATTGACGATTCTCTTCGCAGCCTGCGCGGAGAAACCGCCGTACAGAGCAGTAACATATCCCCCGGCGCAACGCCCGCCACCGCCCCGCCGATGGGCATTACAACCTATTCGCAGCCCACAGCTACGCCGGCCCCTGTGATTTCCCATTCACTATCCCTCACCTTCGCAGGCTCCATCTCCATTGATCGCAAAATCCAAAAAGCATGTACCGGTGAAAACGGTTATACTTTCGCCCCTCTTTTTGAAGCGCTGACCCGTGGTTTTCAAAGTGATTACAATATCGCCACGCTGGAAAACCTGGTTGTCGGTAGTGAAAAGCTGACAGACGTCAATATGCCTTCGGACGCGTTATCCGCCATTCGCGGCGCGGGGATCAACCTGCTTTGCACCGGTTTTACCGGTGTGCTCAACAGTGGGATCGACGGCTTGGCCGCTACGCTGAACGCTATCTCGGCAAACGATATAAGCGCGTACGGCGCATACCCTACGCAGGAAAGCCGTTCCCATGTTTTCACCCTGCAATCCCAAAATACGATGGTCGCTTTCCTCAGCTATCAAAACGAGCTGAGTTCCTCCGGTAAAAAGAAAACGACTACCGAAGAACAATCCTTCGCCATCGCGCCCATCACGCTGCCTGCCATCACCGCAGATATCTCCGCCGCACGCGCGGCGGGGGCGCAGGTCGTGGTGGTTTCACTGTGTTGGGGGAAAAACGGCGCCACCAAACCAGCTTCATCCCAGCAGGAACTTGCGCAGGGCATTGCGGATGCGGGAGCGGATATTATCATCGGCACCTTCAGCGGCACGCTTCAGCCCGTGGAACTGCTGATGTCCACGCGTTCGGACGGTTCCATCCACCAGACGCTTTGCGCTTATTCGCTCGGTTACCTGCTGGCTTCCGACCGTTCCGACCGCGAAAGCATCTCCGGCGCTCTACTGCATATCAGTATGACCTACAACCAGTCGGAAGACCGGCTGTCTTTTGATACCATTTCTTATACGCCCACCTATATCTGGCGCGGAACGCTGAACAAGCAAACGGCGTACCGGGTGGTTATCAGCAACGCGGCTGCGCCCGATTTTATGAGCGAAGATCAGCAAGCGGTGATGAGCCGAAGCCTTGCGCTGGTACGGGAGCGTTTTGCCGATTCGCCCATAACGGAGGCGCAGTAACATTCCGCTGAGAACCGGGGGTTCCACAGTGGCCCCGGCCTGTGGTTTCCGCAGGCAGTTCAGCTTCTAGGCTTTCAAACCCATATACTCAGCTTGCTTAAATGAGTTTTTAACGCACAATACCAGATTGCGCGCGGAGCGTACGCGGGCATACGTAACCGCTCGCTACGGCACAGGAGTAAAGCAGCTGTGTTTTTCAACATACTAATGGCCGCCCAATGGGCGGCCTTGCGCTATTACCGGCTTATGATTGCACAACTCATTTTCCCCGTTTTTCCCGCCACCAGCTAACCGCCCCATACACGGCGCTGCAGCCGAAGCCAAGCACCGCGATCCACGGCATGCCGAACCACCGGGGTTCCACGGGAGACAAGGTCATAATCGCGGATGCGATAACACCCACGGAAAACAACGCGGCATGCCGTATTTTTTCTTTCTGCTTCAACTCCGTCTCCCGGGCGGCCTGATCTCCCGGATTATCCAGACGCAGTTTCAGCTCGCCTTTCAGGGCGGCGCGCAGCGCATCGTTAACCAGCGCGGGCGTGCTGAGCGATTTTTGCAGGGACTCATATACGGCCCTGCTGTTATCCAGCAGCGCTTTTTTTACATCCAGATTGCGAAGCGCGTCGCTCTGGAAACGCTGGGAAAGCAGCTCCATCAGGTTGACCTGCGGGCTGATGTCCGCCACCAGCCCTTCCAGTGTGCTCACGCCACGGGCCAGCATTGTGACGCCGGAAGGCATTGCCAGACCGTGTTTTTTTGCGATGTTCATTACCTGCTGCATCAGCTCGCTCAGGTTCATGGAGCCAATATCCATTTTCAGGTACTCGTTCATCATAGCGTCTATATCGGCGTACAGGGCGTCCCTGCGTACCGGGGCGGTATGTTTGCTGATGGAGAGCACCGCGTCCGTCAGTGCGCCGATATCGCCCGCCACCGCCGATGAAAGTGCTTTTTTGAAAACGCCCTGGTCTTTGGCGGACAGTCTGCCCACCATGCCCAAATCCAGCCAGACAATTTGCCCGTCCCGTATCATCAGGTTACCGGGGTGGGGATCCGCGTGAAAGAAACCGTCGTCCAACACCTGCTTCATATAATTGAAACAGAGCTTGCGGCTGATTTCCTCCGGGTCGTATTTTTCTTTTTGCAGTGCGGGCAGATCGTCGATACGGATGCCGTCCACCGCTTCCATCACCAGCACCTGCCGGGTGGAAAGTCCGTGGTAAACCTTTGGGCAGGCTACATAAACAATATCCTTGTTCAGGCGGCGGAACTCCTCGGCATTCTTGGCTTCATTCAGAAAATCCATTTCCTGCTGGGATACGACCCACATCTCGTCCAGCACCATGGTAAAATCGATCGTCTCGCCGGTCGGCGTAAGCTTCAGCAGCTTCGCGGCCTTGCGCAGCAGGGCGATGTCGCTTGCCATCACATCGTGGATTCCCTCGCGCTGCACCTTCACAACCACTTCTTCGCCGCCGGGCAGTGTGGCCCGGTGCGCCTGCGCGATGGATGCGCTGCCCAGCGGCGTAAGGTCGAACGTCGGAAACGCCTCGCTGATCTTCATTTCCAGCGAAGCTTCAATTACGCGCTCTACCTCGTCCTCCGGCATGGGCGCGACTTCGGTACGCAGCTTTTGCAGTTCTTCACAATACTCGGCGGGTAAAAGATCGGGCCGCATCGACAATA
>JAQUXV010000030.1:7814-13958 GCA_028692205.1 Eubacteriales bacterium | reverse complement strand
TTTATTTTGTCCTGATACCGCAGCCATTCCGAAGGAGCGAACAACCCTTGCAACAGCGGGAAAACGAGCGTACCTGGGCCAGCTCGCGACGCGTCATGCTGGTGATGATGTCGTTAAGCTCCCTGTATAACTACCTGTATTCCATGTCGGTCAGCAGCGCATACGCCCTTCCGCCCATTCTGGGCGGCGCACTTTTTATGAGCGGTGCGGTAGCCGCCACGTATGCGCAAACCTTTTTGGGAGAAAACCGTAAATATCTGGCCCGAAGGATGCGGGTTTTCGGCACGGCGCTGCTGGTGTTGATGCTGTTGTTTTCGTTGGCCATGTTTGCTATTTACCCTGTTTTCACGTCCTCGCCGACCGTGTGGGCGCTGTTCGCAGTAGTGCTGGCGCTTACCATGCGCGCCATCCTCGGGCGGCGGCTTGTCGGCAATGTAATGCGCGGGCGCATCGGGCGTGGCGGCTTTATCGGCTTGTTTGCCTCTTTGCAGCTCATTCCCGCCGGCATCATTACCATTCTGCTCTACAATTCCCTGCCACAGACCACCGCGTGGCAAACGCTGGGGGGCTACGGCCTCAGCGTTCTGTTGGAGTGTTATACGCTCTGGCGCGAGCGGCGTGTGATCGCCATGGAGCGGGAAACCGAAGCGATCGACCCGCAAACCGTAGAACAGATTGCCGGGGAATTACATACCGTTAACGCTTACAGTGCCTATCAGCGAATGCATATGCTCATCCTGATGGCGCTTCAGGTAACGCTGGTCATGGTATACACTTTCATCGGCATCACGACGGGTGAAATCGTCGTGGGCCTTGCACTCACCGTCGGCTTCACCATTATCCTGCGCGAGGCGACCGATTTTATCCTCACCCATCTCAAACGCCGCAAGCCCGCCATCCTCCAACTGTTATTAATCGGTCTGTTTTTATGGATCTACGGTCTGGTGCTGTTTTACCGGCAGCTTGGCGTAGTGCCCGACCTGATTCGCAGTTACCTTACGCTGGGCTTGTGTTCCAGCGGCCTTTCCATATCCGTTACCTGTCTTGCCCAGCTGGAGCGGGAGATGACGGAAGTGGCCGAATACGGCCTGCAAAACCATATGCAGGGGTATGACCGCATTCGTGCCGTGTATACCGAGCTTTCCATTTTGCTTGGGCAAGTGATTGCGCTGGTGCTGCTGGCTGTGTTATGCATGCCCGGCGGCCTCAACTGGGCGGATATCGACTTTGCGGTGCTGCTGGGCAGCTTCCGCCCGCTGATGGTGGCGCCGCCGCTGCTGCTGCTGGTTGCCGCGATCGTAAGCGTTTTGCATTTTCCGATGAACAATCGGCACTTTGAAAAGCTGCGCCGGTTTTTAACGCTGACGGACGAGGAAAACCCCGCCCTGAAAAAGCAGCTGGATGAAGTTGTGGTTAAAAAGCATAAAAACCGTTTCGGTGTAAAACTGATCGTTCTGCTGCTCCGGCCCCTTTACTATCACCGCGTGCTGGGACGCGAGAATGCCGCGGGCTACGAGGAAGGCTCCATCGTGCTGGTTTGCAACCATGGCGAGCTGTATGGGCCGGTGGTTACCAACCTGTATGTGCCCATCAGTTTTCGCCCATGGTGCATCAGCAGCATGATGGAAAAGGACGTCATTGTTCGCTACATCTACGAAAACACGCTGGTCCGGCAGAAATGGCTGCCGAATCGCCTGAAGATGCCCCTGACAAAGCTGATCTGTCCCGTTTGCCTTTGGGTGTTCAACAGTCTGGAAGCCATACCCGTTTACCGCAACAGCCCCCGACACCTCATCAAAACCTTCCGCCTCACCATTGAGGCAATGCAGGCGGGAGACAACATTCTCGTGTTCCCGGAGCGGGGCGAAGCGGAAAATCCAGGGGAAAAGGGCTACGCCAGCGAGGGGGTCGGCGACCTGTACACCGGCTTCGCCATGATTGCCCCTGCCTACTACCAGAAAACGCATAAGCGCGCCGTGTTCCTGCCCATCTATGCCAGCAAACGCCTTCGCACGCTGACTTTTGGCAAAGGAATCGTCTATAATCCGGACGTGCCCGCCACCGAGGAGAAGCTCCGCATCGTGAATGCCCTGCAACACAGCATGGAGGCGCTTTACGAGCAGGAGGAACAGCACCTGAAGCATGGGCATCTCCGCAAGGCGGAACCCGACAAAGATCATGCGCCCGCAGAGCCGGAAGGCGACGCGACCGTTCAGGCAATGGAAGCAGGCGGCTCGCCGCACGTTTGAGGCGTTTAACGGGAATACGGATTGCCCCTGTCTCCTTTTCGTGCTATCATGGTCCGTGCCGTTGTCCGGCCTCGCCTTGAGCAGCCGTTTACAGGGGCGCTAAGCAAGCATCCAAGGAGGAATTCCATGACGTTTGATGCCGTACAGCTTCATCGCGATTTGCGCAGGCGCGATGGCCGGCAACCTTTCGATCTATTCAAATGGACGTCGCTGGCAGCGTTGGTCGCTTTTTCGCTCTATATCTTTTTATGGGAGTTTGCCAATACACAGAGCGATCTGTATAAGCACGCCGTAATTGCGAGCGAGTTTAACTTTACCGATCCCCACAGCATCACCAGCCGTTTGGCATACCCGCTTTGGCATATTTTCGTTTCGGCGCTCTATCAGCTGGGCGTACCGCTCAACTGGTCCGCGGCCATCGTCTGCGCGGTCTGCAAGGGACTGTTGTACCTGCTGGTTTGCCGGTATCTGACCGTGATGACGCGCAGCGGGCTTTCCCGCGCCGCCGTCGCGCTGATTTCGCTTGGGCTGATGCTGGTAACGCCCATCCGCATTGCCGGTGTAAACCCGCTTGTATACAAGGGCATCGGATCGCCTACCGTATGGCACAACCCCACGCAGTTGGCCGTGCTGGTAACGGCGATGCTCTGCGTGCCCTACACCGTACACTGCTGGTATGTGTTTGAGCAGCGCCTGCCCAGTGAGGGAAACCGCGCAATGCTGCCCTGGCGAAAAGTGATTATGCTCGCGGCGCTTACCATGGTGAGCCTCGCCTGCAAGCCCACTTTCATGCAGGCGTTGATTCCCGCGGCCGCCGTGTTTTTTCTCGTGCAGTGGATACGCCATCCCCGCAACAGTCGTTACTTTTTGCAGATCATTCTGGCTTTTATCCCGTCGGTCGCCTATTTTCTGTTGCAGTACCTATATTACACAGGTGTAGTGGTGCCCTATACCAGCGGCGTTTACTTCGGCGCAACGCTAGCAGATGCGTGGTTCTGCCTGCGCAGCCTTCTGATGATGACAGCCTTCCCCCTGTTTGTGCTGGTTGTTACGTACCGAAAAGGCATGTTCAAGGACGCGACGCTTGTCCTCTGCCTGCTGATGGCTGTTTTCGGCATGCTGCAGGCCACCTTCTTCCATGAAACCGGCGTGCGCCTGAACCACGGTAATTTCAACTGGGCCAGCCTCAGCGCCGCCTTTATGCTTTGGGTGGTCGTCACCCCCCGGTTCTTCGACTCCATTGCCGAGTACCGCGCCGACCGCCTGCGCCTGCAGGCCTCGGCAAAAGAAGGGACGGTTTCTTCCGGTGTGTACCGGAAAGCGTCCACCGTGCTCCATGTGCGTTCCGCAGCCTACCTTGCAAGTTTCATCCTGCTGGTATGGCACCTGTATTCCTCCATATACTATCTCTATTTCCTGCTGTCGTCGGGCAATACGTTCTAAACCCGAAGTAACCGTAGAATGCGCGCGCGGCGAAGCAGCTTTCCGGCAGGGTTGGGCGGGCAAGGCCGGGGCGGCGGCGGCACCGTGGCATGCGCGGGTCGCTTCACAACGCTTTGTATTTACATACCTATGCTTTCGGGAATAGACGGCTTTACTGCCGCTATTTCACTTGTTCTATTACAGACATTGATCCGTCATCCGCTTCCCCCTCACTGCCTATTGAAAGGTTCTTACGCAATCCCCCCGACGGCTGTGCCGTCGGGGGGATTGCATTATGTTGCACAACTCAGAAAGCGGCATTCGCCACTATTACGCCCTTGCTTCGCATACGCGGATTCAACCGCCTCTATCGCATCACTTCGGGCAGTTTCCGCACCGCAGGGCATACGGATACGCGCTTCCACCGGTGGTTACGAATGTCTGTCGGAGGGCTCGCTTCCCAGCGACTGTTCGATAAAATCTACCTTGATAAAAAAGGGCCGCGCTCCCTTTGGAAGCGCGGCTCCGCTAACCGTTCATCTGGTTTCCCGTGTTACGGTTACGCTTTCTTGGCTTTCATCTTCGCCGTCTTTTTCCGGTCTTTGCGTTTCTCCTCCAAGAAGGCCCACACATAACCGTTAATCATGTTGGCGCTGTAAAGGCCGGCCAGAATGCCCACGATGATCGGCAGGCTGAATTCGCGGATGGACGCTACGCCCAGCACGTACAGCGAAACGATGGTGACCAGCGTGGTCAGCGTCGTGTTGATGGTACGGCCCAGGCTTTCACGGATCGAAATATTCACAACCTCTTCACGCGGCAGGCTGGAATACTCCGTCTTTTTATGGTTCTCGCGAATGCGGTCGAAAATGACGATGGTGTTGTTGATGGAGTAACCGACAATGGTCAGCATTGCGGCGATAAAGGAGCTGTTCATCTGGATGATGTTGCGCAGGATGACCATGAAGCTGAACATGATCAGCACATCGTGCATCAGGCCGAAAACAGCCGCCATGCCGCTGTTCAGGTCGAAACGGAGCGCGATGTACACCAGCATCAGCGCGGAGGCCAGCAGAACGCTCAGAATGGCGTTTTTCACCAGCGTTGCGCCTGCGGTAGGCCCAACGTAGCTGGCGACTGCGTTATCCACGTCCATATTGGGGTAGGTTGCCAGCAGCTCGGTTTCGATGCCGCTTTGCAGGGTCTGGATTTCTTCCTGGCTGTCCAGTTTCGGAATCCGGATGTTGAGCGTCGTTTCATCCTCGCCGGAAGTGGAGATTTTGAAATCGGTCAGGCCCTGATTCCGAAGGGCGGTTTCCACATCGGCCTGATTGAAGGTCGAATTCATGTTGTACTCAATGTTCAAACCACCGGCAAAATCGATGCCGTAGTTGATGCCGTATCCAAGAATGGACATGATGATCGCGATCAGGAGGATCGTTCCGGAGATCATAAGGCAGATCTTGGAATGGTTTTTAATCTTTACACGCATCTTACTTCGCCTCCTCTACAACGGTTTCCACCGCGGAATTTTTCATCCCCGTCATATACAGGCTGGGATTTTTGAAAATCGTCACCGTGCGGGTGAGCAGGAAGCGCGTAACGATGATTGCCGTCAGCATGCTGGCGATAACGCCCAGAAGCAGCGTAGTCGCGAAGCCCTGCACCGAGCCGGTGCCGTAGAACAGCAACACGATGGCCGCGATAATGGTGGTCACGTTGGCATCCAGCACGGCGCTCATGGCGTTTTTAAAGCCGATACGCACGGAGTGGATCATCGGGCGGCCCAAACGCGCTTCTTCTTTCACACGTTCGAAAATCACGACGTTGGCGTCCACAGCCATGCCGATACCCAGAATAACACCGGCGATACCGGGCAGCGTAAGCTGGATGCCGGGAACCACCGCGATAAACAGGAACAGCATGATAATGTAGATGCACAGCGCCCAGCTGGCCAGAACGCCTGCCAGACGGTAACGCAGAACCATGATGAGCATAACCAGCAGGATGCCGATCATGGCGGCGTTAACGGAGGTCGTCAGCGCGTCGTCGCCCAGCGTTGCGGAGATCGTATCCAATTTATCCTGCCGTAGATCCAGCGGCAGGGCGCCGCTTTGCAGCTGCAGGGCGTAGGTTTGAGCCTGATCTTCGGTAAAGGAGCCGGTAACCAGAATGTTGCCGCCGTAAATCGCTTCGTTTACGGTGGGGCTCATCAGCTCGTTGCCGTCCAGCTGAATGGTGATATCCTTGCCAATGCTCTTGGCTGTCATATCGCCGAAGATTTCGGCGCCTTCGCTGGTCAGCGCAAAGCTAATCGCGGGCTTGCCGTTCTCATCCGTGGTGGCGGTGGCGGTTTTCAGCTCGCGGCCTTCCATAAACACGTTGCCGTCCGAATCCAGGAATTCCAGTTTCGCGGGCGAACCGATCAGGTCCAGCACCGCGGAAGGATCGGTAACGTCCGGAATTTCCACCC
>JAQUXV010000030.1:5370-7714 GCA_028692205.1 Eubacteriales bacterium | reverse complement strand
GTGGCGGTTTTCAGCTCGCGGCCTTCCATAAACACGTTGCCGTCCGAATCCAGGAATTCCAGTTTCGCGGGCGAACCGATCAGGTCCAGCACCGCGGAAGGATCGGTAACGTCCGGAATTTCCACCCGGATGCCCGATGCGCCGATCTTGGTAACCGTCGCTTCGGTGAAGCCCTTGTCGTTCAGGCGGCGGCTGATGATATCCATGGTGTTCTGCAACAAAGTGTTGAAGTTATAGCCGTCGTTTTTCAGTTCGTCGCTCATCGTGGCTTCATATTCCACGAACACGCCGCCCTGCAGGTCCAGACCCAGCGCGATCGGCTTGGGCCAGGTATCCTTGGTTACGTTTGCCTTGGGAATCCACGGGAGCATCTTGTACAGGCCGCGGTTGTCCAGCCAGGCACCGTTAAGGCCTGTATATCCCACCAGAATGGTGATAACCATCACGACACACAGCGCGATAATGGCCGCCGTGCGCTTTTTCATTTTTACGCGCCGACGATTGTTGACTTTCATTGTTTGTCAACCATCCTTCCGTTAATCAATTGGGTTTTCAGATTCGGATATGAATGCGAAATGCGATTTCCGGCCCGTTCTTCGCCGTATCCCGCGATGCGTGCCACGCCCGCTTTCAGGCGCCGCACCGGCATCGTGTTACCCGGCTCAGAAAAAGGTTGAAAACCGCAAAAAGCCCCAAAACTGCCGAGGATCGCGCAAACCTCTCCCTGTGGGAGACGGCTTGCAGCGCCCAGCCGCCTGCCTTCCTTTGGAGAGTGAGGCACGCGACCTGTCACGACCGTTTCAGGGATTTTCAATTAACCGCAGGCAAGCTCCTGCTTAAAAACGGGATAAAAACTCCGAACATAACGTCTTCTGCGAAGGATACGGCCGTTTCTGTCGCTTTCGGATACCAGCAGCGGCATCATCAGCGAAAGGAAGGCGAAAAGCGCATAAGGCAAACAAGCCTGCTCCGTCGCGCTCGCCTGCGGCGCGGTTTCGGGCGAAGGCATTACCGCGGGCGCAATTACCGCGCCCGCAACGGCACGGCCGGTATCAGCGGGCTGCGTATCGGCGGCGGGTGCTTCAATCAAGGCGGAGAACAGCACAAGCAGCACAAACGCACCCAACAGTACGCAAATGAAGATCGGCCAACGGTGCGGCTTGCGCATGTGCAATTCCTCCCCCTTCGTAACAGGATAGCCGTTTACTTGACTCTAAACGGCGAATAATTTCTATAAACGCGTTGTTTTCGGCAAACACTTTTGTTATTATACCGTCCCGTTCCCGGTTCGTCAAGCGCCGAACGCAGAAAAAAGCCGGGGAAAACCATCGCCTCTCCGGCTTGTGTTTTCCCCGGTATCCTCGGACGGTTGCCCGATTATTTGCCTTGCATCTGGGCGATTTCGTCGGCCAGGTTATCCTGCCGTTTTTCGATGCCCTCGCCGCGCTCGAAGCGCTCAAACTTCACGGGCGCAATCGTCGCGCCGATCTTTTTGGCTACTTCGTCGGTGTACTGGCTGATCTTCTTATCGGGATCCTTCACGAAGGCCTGCTCGGTGAGGCAGACTTCCTGATAGTACTTGGCGATACGGCCTTCGACCATCTTGTCCACGATCTTTTCAGGCTTACCCTCGTTGAGCGCCTGCGCGCGAAGGATTTCCTTTTCCTTGTCCAGCTTGTCGGTGGGCACCTCGCTCTTAATCACGTAAGAGGGGCGCGCAGCGGCAATCTGCAGGGTCAGGTCGTGGTAGTAGGTCTTGAACGCTTCGTCTCCGTAGGTCGCGGGCTTATCGTTGTCCACTTCCAGCAGAACGCCGATCTTGCCGCCCATGTGGATGTAGGTTTCCACAACGCCCGCTTTCGCTTCGTAACGGGCGAAACGGCGGATGCTGATCTTCTCGCCGATGGCGACGGTCGCATCGCTGACCAGGTCGGTGATGGTTTTGCTGTCGTCGTCCACAAATTTCTGGCCCATCAACGCATCCACGTCGGCGGGGTTCGCCTTGGCGATATGCTTGGCGATCTTGGCGCAGAAATCCTTGAAATTGGCGGTATCGGCCACAAAGTCGGTTTCACAGTTGACTTCCACGATCACGCCGATTTTCACATCGTCGGTCACATAGCCCGCAACCATGCCTTCGGCGGCAATACGGCCGGCCTTTTTGGCCGCGGCCGCAAGGCCCTTTTCACGAAGCCACTCGATGGCCTTTTCCATATCGCCGTCGGCTTCGATGAGCGCCTTTTTGCAGTCCATCATACCGGCCTGCGTCGTCTCACGCAATTCTTTAACCATTTGAGAAGTGATGTTTGCCATTGGGTCTCTCTCCTTATACTATCGTCGGCGG
>JAQUXV010000030.1:0-5270 GCA_028692205.1 Eubacteriales bacterium | reverse complement strand
GCCGTCGGCTTCGATGAGCGCCTTTTTGCAGTCCATCATACCGGCCTGCGTCGTCTCACGCAATTCTTTAACCATTTGAGAAGTGATGTTTGCCATTGGGTCTCTCTCCTTATACTATCGTCGGCGGTGATTGGCTACGCCTTTCGGCCCGCAATAACGAGCGGCGCAGTTCGCGCCGCCCGAAAGCGTAACCCCGTACGGATTTACGCTTCTTCGTTCTCCTCGATATCCTGAGCGGCTTCGGGTTCCTCGGCAGCGTCCTGCTGGCCCTGACGGCCTTCCAGCACAGCGTCGGCCATTTTGCCCGCAATCAGCTTCACAGCGCGGATCGCGTCGTCGTTGCCGGGGATCACGTAATCGATCTCATCGGGGTCGCAGTTGGTATCCACAATCGCGACGATCGGGATATGCAGCGAGCGGGCTTCGGCGATGGCGATGTGCTCTTTGCGGGGATCCACAACGAACAGCGCGCCGGGCAGCTTTTTCATCTCGCGGATGCCGCCCAGATTAGCCTGCAATTTTTCACGCTCGTGCATGAGCTTGATGGCTTCCTTCTTGGGCAGCGCGGCAAGCTGGCCGCTTTCTTCCATTTTATCGATGGCGTTCAGGCGGTCCACACGGGTGCGGATCGTACGGAAGTTGGTCAGCATGCCGCCGAGCCAACGGTTATTAACAAAGTACATGTTGCAGCGCAGCGCTTCGCTGGCGATGCTTTCCTGCGCCTGCTTCTTGGTGCCCACGAACAGAACGTTCTTGCCTTCCATGGCCGTGTCGCGCACGAAAGCATAGGCCTCGTCCGCCTTGCGAACGGTTTTTTGCAGGTCGATGATGTAGATGCCGTTGCGTTCGGTGAAGATGTACTGCGCCATCTTCGGGTTCCAGCGCCGGGTTTGGTGGCCGAAGTGAACACCGGCTTCCAGTAACTGTTTCATGGAAATGACTGCCATTGGTTTACCCTCCTTGTTTTGTACCTGTTCCCTGTTGCGGCGGGGTTCCTGCCTTCCGGCGCTGCCGGTGGGCATGCCGGAACCGCGTCCCATATGGGAACTGGTATCTTCCACCCCTTGTTTCAACCTGCGCGGCCACCGGAACGAAGCGTTCCGGCACAATCGCACAGTCGACAAAGGTGCGTAATCGGCTTGCAGTATAGCATAATTTTATTTTTCATGCAAGCGTTATCCTGCAATTTTCGAACTTCACGTATATTTTGTCCGCCATTTTGGCTACCTATTACATTCTCTTGACAAACCGGTTACCTCCGTATACAATGTGTGTGTCGGCTGATTGGAGTATTGTCTCCCTGCGGAGGCGCTCCAGCTGTTATTGGAATAGATTTCCATGGATCGGCTTCCCCGCGGCGCACTCAGGCCCCTTTGCCTGTGCGCGTGCCAGACCGTTTGGCTGCGGGTTTTACGATGGGCGGCGTACGCGTCCCCCTTACCGTATATGTTTAAGCGTCGATGACGTTTATGCGTGCGCGCGGTTTCGTTGCGCCGCCGTATCAACGTGGCAACCGTAAGCATCGGGGCGATAGGCATTTTGCCGTCCTTTGAGATATAATCATACAGCAGCCGCGCGGGCGTTGCCCGGGGGCTTTTTCTATGTTGATTCAGATATTACAGCCTTTACCCGCGGCCCGCAACCATGAAAGCAAGCTGAATTTTGACAGAGGGAGCGAATCCAAATGAACCCCATAATCGTTATACTGATCGCGGTGATAACCGCGGCATTGGGCCTTGCGGGAGGTTACGCCTACCGCAAGCAGGCATCGGAAAAGAAAATCGGCCGGACCGAGGAATACGCTAAAAACCTGCTGGACGACGCAATGCGCAAGGCGGATGAGAAGAAGAAAGAGACCATTCTGGAAGCCAAAGAGGAAGTTCTTCGCCTGAAAACCGAGCTGGACCGCGAGTGCCGCGACCGGCGTGCCGAGGTACAGCGCAGCGAGCGCCGCATTATCCAGCGGGAGGAATCGCTGGATAAAAAACAGGATTCGCTTGAAAACCGTGAAAGTCAGCTGAACGGCCGCGCCAACCAGTTGCAGAAATCCGAAGAGGCGCTGGAGCAGAGCAAACACAAGCAGGATGAGGAACTGGAACGCATTGCCGGTATGACGCAGGACGAAGCCTGCCAGATGCTGGTGAGCCGCATCCAGAAGGAAGCGTACCACGACGCCGCCGCCATGGTGCGCGATATCGAAGCCAAGGCCCGCGAAGAGGGCGAAAAGAAAGCCCGCAATATCATCGCGCTCGCCATTCAGCGCTGCGCCGCCGACCATGTGGCGGAAAGCACCGTATCCGTTATTACGCTCCCCAACGACGATATGAAAGGCCGCATTATCGGCCGTGAAGGCCGCAACATCCGCGCGCTGGAAACCGCGACCGGCGTAGACCTGATTATCGACGATACGCCCGAAGCGGTCATCGTGAGCGCGTTTGATCCCGTACGCCGGGAGATTGCCCGCATCGCCGTTGAAAAGCTGATCGTCGACGGCCGCATCCACCCCGCCCGCATCGAGGAAATGGTGGAGAAAGCTAAAAAGGAAGTCGATAATCAGATTCGCGAAGCCGGCGACCAGGCGGTGTTCGAAACGCATCAGCACGGCATCCACCACGAGCTGGTGAAGCTGCTCGGCCGCCTGCGCTACCGCACCAGCTACGGTCAGAACGTGCTAAAACATTCCATCGAGGTCAGTCATCTGGCTGGTATGATGGCCGCCGAACTGGGCGCGGACGTTGCGCTTGCCAAGCGCGCGGGCCTGCTGCACGATATCGGCAAAGCCGTCGACCACGAAGCCGAAGGCACACACGTCACACTGGGCGGCGAACTGGCCCGCAAATATCACGAAAGCCCCGACGTCATCCACGCGATTCTCGCCCACCACAACGATGTGGAGCCCCAGACCATTGAAGCCGTGCTGGTGCAGGCTGCCGACGCCATCAGCGCCGCGCGCCCGGGCGCCCGCCGCGAGAGTTTGGAAAACTACATCAAGCGTCTGGAGAAGCTGGAAGAGATCGCCAATTCCTTCCAGGGCGTGGAGAAGTGCTTCGCCATCCAGAGCGGCCGCGAAGTGCGCATCATGGTGAAGCCCGAAGACGTGACCGACGAAGGCACGAAGCTGCTGGCTAAGGATGTCGCCAAGCGCATCGAAAAGGAACTGGAATACCCCGGCCAGATTCGCGTGAACGTAATCCGCGAAACCCGCGCCTCGGAGTATGCCAAGTAAGCCTTCTTACCGATAACACAGCAATACAGCAGGGCCGAAGAAATGATTTCTTCGGCCCTGCTTTTTTATCGTTATATGCCGTTTCGGCAAATACAGACTTACCCTTCTCAGCCTTCGGAAGCCAACTTGTAGATCGCCGTCACGTCTTCGCGGGTCAGGTGCATGAAGCCCGGCAGCGGTTCCTTCTCGGCGCTGAACAGGTGATCGACCAATTTGGGAATATCCACTTCCTGAATGCCCAGCCCGGCAAACGTAGCGGGCATCCCGATGGCGGTGAGGAACGCGCGGAACCTTGCAATGCCTTCCGCCGCGGTAATCTCGGGATTGACAAAGTTCATGTCGCAGCCCCATACCCGCACGGCGAACTGCGCAAAGCGCCTTACATCGTGCCGCATCACATGCTTCATCCACGCGGGCATGATTACCGCAAGCCCCGCGCCGTGCGCCACATCGTAGAAAGCCGAAAGCTCGTGCTCAATTCTGTGGCTGTTCCAATCCTGCTCGCGGCCCACGCCGACAATATTGTTGTGCGCCACCATACCGGACCACATAATGTTCGCACGCGCATCGTAGTTCTCCGGGTCGGCAATCACCTTGGGCGCTTCCTCAATCACGGCTTTCAGCACGCCCTCGCAGAGGCGGTCGGTAATTTCCACATTTTCCGTATTGGTAAAATAACGCTCGCACACATGCGCCATAATATCCGTAATGCCGCACGCCGTCTGGTAACGGGGCAGCGTGAGCGTGGATTCCGGATTCAGAATGGAGAACTTCGGGCGCATCGCTTCGCCCGTCGCGCCGCGCTTGAACAGATCCTGCTCGTGCGTAATCACGGAATCCGGCGAACCCTCGCTGCCCGCTGCTGCAATGGTGAGCACCGTGCCCACCGGCAGGGCGGTATCGACGGTTTTCCCGGTGGAATAATAATCCCAGAAGTCGCCTTCGTACGGCACGCCCGCGGCAATCGCCTTGGCGGAGTCGATCGCGCTGCCGCCGCCTACCGCCAGAATAAAGTCGATGTTTTCCTTGCGGCACAGTTCTATCCCTTTGTACACCAGACCGCTGCGGGGGTTGGGTTTCACGCCCGGTAGTTCCACATAAGGGATTTGAGAATCGTTCAGGGCCTTCACCACGCGATCATAAACCCCGTTTTTCTGAATAGAGCCGCCGCCGTAATGCAGCAGCACCTTATGCCCGCCGAAGCGCGCGATCAGCTCGCCGATGCTTTGCTCCTCCCCTTTGCCGAAGCAGAAATACGTGGGCGCGTAAAAGCGAAAATTCTCCATCAGTGCATTTTCCTTTCCACACATGCCGTGCAGTCGATCAGGACAGTTTTTCTTCAGTATAATCCCATGGGGAAGCCTTTTGTCAAGCGTGCCTTGACCATCTTAGCCATTGCTTGCCTGCCGCACTAAAGTCGCGCACACAAAACGCCTCCCGCTAAGTTCTTTGGTAAACATACCCACTCTTTACGGTTTGAAAACCGTTTTCTTGTTTTTCCCAGCTATTAATTTGCGTAAATCTCTCCCGTTCTATCTCAATCGTTCAGACGCATGCAGAGTTGGGCCTCGTCTGTCTCTCCTCCAAATAAAGAAAGCCCGCGGCAACAAGAGAAAAGTTGCCGCGGGCCCTTAAAGATATGCAGTTTGCTGTAAGGATACTGTAGAGAAAGATGGAAATCATCTTTATCTTAAAGGGTAACCGTCAGCTCGTTTTCCGCCAGCAGTTCCTCCTCGCGGATCAACGGCTCCGGATGAGGACATCCATTCAGCGTCATATGCCGAACGCCGCTTTCCCGGTGGTCGGGATTTTGCACCGTAACGTTCAGCGCTTTGCCGCGGAATACCTTGCGCATGGTGAAGCCGTCCCATTCCGCCGGGATTGCAGGCGAAACGACCAACCCTTCCGGCGTCGGCCGCAAGCCCAGAATGCCTTCCACACAGCCCACCATTACGGTAGTGGCGGTTCCTGTCAGCCAATGCACATGCGCGCGGCCTGCGTACGGGCTCTCCGAACCTTCTATAAACTGCCCGTGAACATAGGG
>JAQUXV010000029.1 GCA_028692205.1 Eubacteriales bacterium | reverse complement strand
TATCAAGGGTAAAATGAACGGCTTCGCCGCCCTTGACAGCCAAGCCGGATTCCGTTACGATACTGCCAAGCAGTAACAAAGGTTTTCATGCCGAAAGTCGGCATTTACTAACTCTCGTTTTGGCACACCAATCGGGGGCAGACCACTTGATCTGCTTTTTCCTGCTCCCGGATATACTTTTGCACTGTTGAGGTGTTCAAACCAACTGTGCTCACATAGTATCCCGTTGCCCAGAAATTTCGGTTCCCATACTTGTACTTTAAATTGGAATGTCTTTCAAATATCATCATAGCACTCTTGCCCTTCAGATATCCCATGAATTGTGACACGCTGTATTTCGGAGGTATGCTTAATAGAAGATGTATGTGATCAGGCATCATATGTCCTTCTATAATCTTAACTCCTTTCCACTTACATAAATCTACTATAATCTCCTGTATATCTTTACGTAGTTCATGGTATATAACTTTGCGCCTATACTTCGGCGTGAATACGATATGATACTTGCATACCCATTTTGTATGTGCTAAACTTTCTGCCATAGGACAACATCCTTTCTGTTTGTTTGGTGGCTTGAACTTCACCATATTAACAGAAAGGATGTTGTTCTGCTTAAGCTTTAACCCACCCGCATAGCGGGCGGCTTTTTGTTGAAACCATTGATGGTTTCAACTTGCTAAAGCGCAGCAAAGTGGCAGCCACCGCTGTGATTGCACTTGCATTGCCGGCCGTAGCGCTGGCAGCCAATGTTTTTGGCGTGGGCGATTATTTTGCCGATTTTTTTCGGAAGCCTGTCGGATAACCAAATTGCGGTTTTAGAAGAAATCGGCACCACGGATATGCCCGCCGCCGAAGCCGACGGCACAACGATTACACCGCTTGCCGCAATTGGTGATGAAGATTTTTATTATCTGATGCTCCGTATTGAGGCTCCTGAAGGGACTGTGCTGGATATGCAGGATGGATACTATCAAATCAATAATCCTGACAGCGAAACAGCCCTTCTCAGCTTTGACAATAACAGCTATCCCAACTGCGGCTATGAAGTTTTCCTGTCATGGCAGGATGACGACCCGAGCGATAATGTGATCACCCTGGTGATCAGAATCAACGCGCAATATGGGTGTGATCTCAAGTTCAATGATGGCGTCAGCAAATTCCTTTGCATCGACGGGCTATGGCTGCAATCGCCCGATAAAACTTACACCAGGGTATTGGATGGAACCTGGACGTTCGATATCGGCCTTTACGGCGCCAGTGAATCCAAAACGCTCGACGTGGAAGGAAAGAGCGTTATCGGCGACGGCGGGTACGAAATGACCTTAACGTCAATGGATGTGTCGCCTTTGAGTATCCGGTGCTCCTATACGTATGATTCCCTCGAGGGTGTGACCCCCGGTCCCGGCAACTTCTATGCTGTAATGAAAGACGGAACGCAGATTGAAGTGAATGTGGCGGATGGTCAGTGCACGAATACCTCCAACAGCGAGCACGGATATTTCAGTTCGCCGGTAGAGCTCAGCGAGATGGCATCTATCCAGTTCGGGGATCTGGTTATCCCGGTTGAATAAGGTTTCCCAACAAACGGCAATCCTGTCGTTTTGAAGGTAAGGGATTCAAGCCAATAGCATACGCAGCGATTTTAATGTTCTTCATTCAAATCGCTGCGTATTGTTTTATCCAATTTTTCTCCGTGCACGGGGCGCGGCGGACCGACGGTGATCCGGTCGTGTGTCCGGCGCCTCAATACCGGTCGTTTTCGCTGATCCCCTGTTGATCCGCGGCAAAGGGAACGCCCGCCCGGCTGTAGGCCTCCTGCAGGATGGCAAGCGCCGAACGCACGCCGATGCCGAAGCGGTTGCATCCCGCTTCTTTCATTTCCAGCAGCAGGTCGAGGCTTCTGACCCCGCCTGCAGCCTTGATCAAAGCGCTGTCTCCAATGGTGCGGCGGATGAGCCGAATCGTATCCACCGTCGTCGGTTTCGGGCCCCAGCCGGTTCCCGTTTTAATGTAGGTTGCGCCGGCCCTGACGCCAATCTCGCTCGCCTTCATGATTTCATCGTCGCTCAGGTAGCAGATCTCGAGGATCACTTTCACCGGGATTCCATTGGCCGCTTCAACAACAGCCCGGATGTCGTCCTCAACCATCTGATATTTGCCGGATTTCATCGCGCTTACGTTCATAACCATGTCCAGCTCGCGGCATCCAAGCGAAATCATATTCTTCGCGGTTGCGACTTTAATGAACGTGGTTTCGGCGCCCGCCGGAAAGCTGACTACGCCGGTCACCACCGTGTCCTTGCAGTCGGACAGCGCATCGATCGTGTATCTGGTAAAGCACGGCATGGGGCTGGCGCAAATACAGTAGAAGTCACGAACAATCGAGATCATTTTGTCCACTTCATCAAGGGTTACGTCCGTACGGACGGCGCTCACATCAATCCATCGTCCGAGGTTGACGTAGTCGATAGTCTGGCTCATACACACCAATCCTTCTCTGTTATCGTTGAACTCTTCCGGAAGCGTTGCCGCCCATGAGTGCACAGACGTCTTTTTCTTCCACAAGGTTAAAATCGTGCTCAATGCTCTGTTTCAGACAGCTTGCCGCAACCGCGAAATCGATGGCGTCCTGCGGGCTCTTTCCGCTCATCAGCGCGTGGATCAAAGCTCCGCCGAAGCTGTCCCCTCCGCCCACCCGATCCACCAGATGGATCAAGTAGTTCTTGGAGAAGTGGGCCTTCCAGTCGCTATAGAGCATCCCGGCCCAGTTGTTGTCCGACGCGGAAACCGAACCCCGCAGCGTAATCGCCACCTGATCGCACCCAAAACGATCCTGAAGCTGTTGGGCAACGCTCACATAGCCATCGTGGTTTAACGTGCCGCCCATGATATCGGAGCCCTCCGCCTCGATCCCGAACACGTCCTTTGCGTCTTCTTCGTTGGCGATGAGGACGTTCACATACGGCACCAGCTTGCCCATCTCTCTGCCGGCCGCCTCGCGCGACCAGAGCTTTCCCCGGTAGTTGAGATCACAGCTGACCGTGATGCCCTTCTCCCTGCAAACCGTTAAAGCGTCCAGGCAGATCCCGGGCAGTTCGCCGCCCAGCGCTGGGGTAATGCCAGTAAAGTGGAACCACGACGCTCCGGATAGAATCCGCTCCCAGTCGAACTCCGCGCGTTTTGCCAGCGCGATGGCAGAATTTGCGCGGTCATATATCACTTTACTTCCGCGTTGGGAGGCGCCTTTCTCGACAAAGTAGATGCCCAGGCGGTCCCCTCCGCGAACGATTGATTTCGTATCCACGCCAAAGTGCCTGAGCGCGTTCACCGCGCACTGGCCGATATCATGCGACGGCACTTTGGTTACAAACGCTGCATCTTGCCCGTAATTGGCCAGCGAAACCGCCACATTCGCCTCGCCGCCCGCGTAGGAGGCTTCAAAAACATCCGCTTGCAAAAACTTGTAATATCCTTCCGGATTGAGTCTCATCATGATTTCGCCAAAGGTAACAACCTTGCTCATCGGAGTCGTGTCCTTCCTTGTCAAATTTTCGCTTTGGCAGGGCCTCTGGAACGGTGTCGTCCATGAATCATCACTTCATACTCGTAATAATCGCCGATGATTTTAACATGATCCACGCAGACGATTTTATCGCCCTGAAAACAGATCCGGGAAATCGACAGAAGCGCCGTTCCAATGGGAATCTTCAATTGTTCGGCCTCTGAAAGCGTCGCGTTCGCCGCGCGAATATGCTCCTGAGCGCCGTCGATCACAATGTCGTATGCCTCCTCCAGAAAATCATACAGACGAACGATCTCGTTCTTATGCTTTTCGATATTCGGCACCATTTCAGGGTAAAGATAGTTGTTCATGATCGCAACAGGCTTATCATCCGCCGTCTGGATACGGTCAATGTGCGTCACAATCGTGCCGGGCTCAACGCCCATCTCCAGCGCCAGCTTCGGCCGCGTTTCGATAAAATCGATTGCGATGCACTTTGGCGCCACTCTGTAGCCTTTGCTGGACAGCGTCTCCGAAATGGATGTGACCGAGTTGAGGTTCTGGCTGGTGGTAAAATCAAGGACACGGGTACCGTCCCCGCGCTGCGCCTGCACAAAGCCTTCCCGTTGCAGCATTTCCAGCGCCTTGCGCACCGTAATGCGGCTCACGCTGAACAGCTTCTCCAGTTCGGTTTCCGGAGGGAGACAGCTACCAATCATATACTCGCCGTCTGTGATCTGCCTTTTAAGCATCTTATAGATCTGCGCATATTTCGGCATTTTGTCCACGGTGTCTCTCTCCTTCATCAGCATTTGGTTTCCTCATAGGGGATGGCCGCGATAATCGAACCGATTTCCGACATCTGGTGGGTGGTTTTCCGGAACGCGTCATAATAAACCGCGTATTGCCGGCAGTGTTCGGGAATCGGCGTCTCAATCGAAGCGACTTTATGAATCTCGTCTATGATATCGTAGTTTTCCCATAGCCCTGCGCCCACGAAAGCCAGCGCGGCTGCGCCCAGCGAGGCGGCGTTCTGGTCGATGTTTGTCTTGATAATCTCACAGCCGAATACGTCTGCGAACATCTGCCGCCACAATCTGCTCTTGCTTCCGCCGCCCACAACCAGCATGCGATCCATCGTTTCGCCCGTGGATTGGAGTACCTCCAAAGCCCAGCGGAGATTGTAGGTGATCCCCTCCATAATGGCGCGCAGCAAATCGTCGCGGTTGTGGCTCACATTCAGTCCGATAAAGCCGCCGCTGATCAGCGGGGTTTGTTCAATCATCGAGCCACCGGTCAGGCTCGGGTTGAAGAGCAGCCGTTTTGCACCGATCGGGGAGCGTGCGATCCATTCGTTCATCACGGTGTAACTGTCTTTAATCATGCCGCGTTCTTCCTGCTGCACAAGGTCGGGGCACAGGTTTTCCCTCGCCCACCGCATGCTTGTGCCTGCCGCAAAAATGCTGGTCGCCGAAGCGTACATCCCTTTGATGACATGCGCAAACACAAAGGGTTTGTATGGAAACGTCAGGATCGGATGATCGGAAACCACGGCAATCCATGCCGAGGAACCAAGGGACATGTAGGCTCTCTGGTTGGCGATCCCCTTTGCGCCAAGCGCCATGCAGGCATTGTCAACGCCTCCGCAGACCACTTTTACGTTTTCATCCAGTCCCAGCGTTTCGGCCGCTTTGCGCGTCAGGTTCCCGATCACCTCGTTGGAACCGACAATCGGCGGAAGCTTTTCCGGTTCCACGCCGCTGATGCGGATATACTCCGTTACATAGCAGCCGCGCTGCAGATCATACACGCCGCTGCCGGAGGCATAGGAGGGGTCCGTACACATGCGCCCGGTCAGGAAATAGTTGCACAGATCCTTTGATCCCAGAAAGCAGGCGGTTTGACGGTAGACGTCCGGCTGATGCTCGCGGCACCACATCATTTTAAAAATCGCATAATATTCCCGGGGAAAGCCGTTGCCGGTCGTCATGTACCACGATTCATAATCGGTTTTTTTAAAGAAGCGATCGGCCAGTTTTATCGCGCGCCCATCGGACCAGATCGGGGTCAGTTCCGTCAGCACCGTCCCGTCCGCCGCGACAGGCACGGCGCCAAGGGAATGCCCCGAGATGGAAAGCGCGACGATGGTGGAAGGATCGGCGCCGGTCTGCTTGAGCAATTTCTGCGTGCACGCCACGACGCCGTGCCACCACTGCATGGGGTTTTGCTCATGCCAGGTTTTATCGGTGTAGACCGTATTGTAGGTTACCAGACTGTCTCCGATCGCAAGCCCCTGGCGGTTAAAGAGCGACGCCTTGATTCCGCTGGTGCCCAGATCGTATGCGATAACCAGCTCTCTTGCCAACCAAATCCTCCCCTTCACCGGGAACTTTGTTCAGGCCGCCTGAACGGTACTATTCCTGGCAGAACTCGATTTTTTCTCCGTTGGGACCGATGAGGATGAACCATCGCGTGTTTGTGGGCCAATAGCTGGACTCTCCCAATTGGGAGGCGCAGTCCTCCATGAAATTATACCCTTTTTCTTTACAGACGCGATACATCTCTTCAATATTTTGGGTTTGAAACGCCAGATGATCAAACGCTCCGGGAGCCTGCGCCGTCTCGCTGCGCTCATAGCATTCAACCACAACGTCCAGCCACTGGAGCAGCGTTACACGGATCGGCTTGCCTTCATACACATCCGTTTTTTGAAACTTCACCGTCGCGCCAAACGATTGGTAGAACGCAATCGTCTCATCCATGCACGAGGTCGGCAGGCCGATATGATGCAAACCCCGGATCAGCTCTTTCATGATGCCTTCCTCCCGGCTTTAAGCCTCAAAGGGTGCGATGATTCTTTCAATCTCCGCCATCGCGTCCTTCGGGATATCCCATTGCGCCGCGTCGATGTTGGATTGCAGCTGGCGGATGGACGATACGCCGTTGATGATCGAAGTGACTTCCGGCTTCATCCGCAGCCAGTTCAGCGACATCTGCACAAAGGGCTTTCCCAGATCGTCGGCAACCTTCTCCAGTTCGAGCGCCGCAGCATGATACCTGGGGAAAACATCACCAGCAAACTTGGGGTTTTCATTGCGGATATCCTTGGTAGAAAAAGGGATGCCGTCGTGAAAACGTCCGGTCAGCAGACCTTGAAACAGGGGCGAATAGGGCAGGAACGCCTGTCCGTATTTCCTGACAATGGGGATCATCTCGCGCTCGGTGCGGTATGCCAGCGGAATGTTATGGTAGCTGTCCGCGTTGCGCTCCAGCATATTGTACAGGCCCTGCTGCGCGTCAATCGGCACAATCTTCATGAAGGTTTCCACATCGGCCTGGGAAAAGTTCGACAAGCCGATATGCTTGATTTTTCCCGCCTTCTTGATCTCGGCAAGCACAGTTGCAGTCTCCTCAATCGGGGTTTTGGGGTCCGGCCAATGCAGTTGATAAATGTCAATGTAGTCTGTTTGCAGGCGTTCCAGGCTGGCGTCGATTTCACACAGGATATTCTCCCTTGTCAGGTCGTTGATCGTCACATGATCGTCGCCCCAGCGCAGGCCGCATTTCGAGGCAATGATCACCTTCTGGCGCAGGCCGTTCTTCAACGCCTTTCCCAGCACCCTTTCCGCGTGAAACCAGCCGTATACGGGCGCCACGTCGAAAAAGTTGATGCCGCCGTCGATCGCCGCGTGTACGATGCCGATGGATTTCTGATCGTCCGAATCGTCCCAATCTCCGCCGAAATTCCAGCATCCGATGCCGATCGCCGATATGTCGGCATCAATGCGGGGTACTCTTTTGTATTGCATCTTCATACTCCTCCCGGTCGCTGGACCGGATGCGCGTTGGTATGACCGGATCAGCGAGCGGCGCATGCCAGCACACGCCGCCCGCGGAAACGGTAAGGTTGGTACGTTAGTTCGCCGGCACGTAGTCGGGGAGCTTCTCAGAGAGATTCTCGGGGGTCAGGATATCGGACTGCGTGCAGATAAAGGTGCTCTCCGGGCTAACGTCCGCCACGATCTTGTTGTAGCAGGCGGCAATCGCGTTGAAAGCCATCGCCTGGGGATCCTGGGAAACAGCCGCGATGATTTCGCCGCTCGCAACGTACGCCACGTTGTCCGGCACCCAGTCAAAGCACACAACGCCGATTTCGCCGGTCTTGCCCATGTCTTTCACAGCCTGAGCAGCGCCGAAGGGGCCACCAGCGGTGCAATAGATCACCTTCAGGTCGGGATAGCCGGTAATCAGGTTCACGGCGGCGTCATAGGTTTCGGAGGTGGAGTCATGAGCTTCGATGGGCTCAAGAATCGTGATGTCCGGGCAGAGTTCCACAAGCTTGTCCGTCATGCCCATACGGCGCTGTTCGTGCTGGTTCATTGTGAGGTAGCCGGTGATCACGCCCACGGTGCCCTCGCCACCCGTGAAGTCCGCAATCGCCTGGGCCGCCGCCTGGCCGCCGCCGATGGCGTCGGAGCCGGAGAACGCAAGACGGGTGTCGGTCTGGTTGGTCGATTCGCTCAAATAGGTGACAACGGTGATGCCGGCGGCAACCGCCTTGTCAACATACGCTTCCGTGCCATCGGACATCGGGCAGCACACGATGCCGGCCGGCTCGTCCAGCATAAGCGTCTCGATATAGTCGGAAAGCGTTTTGCCGTCCGCTTCGCTGCCCATGTCAACCGGCGTAACCGTGCAATTCATGGCACCAAAGTAATCGATGGCTGCGTCCAGGCCTTCGTTGATCTGATCCCAGAACGGGTTGTTGGAGTAGGACAGGAACTTGATTTCGATCGGCTCCTCGGAAACTGCAACAGCCGCGATATCGCCCTGTTCAGGCAGTGCCGGGATCTCCTGCGCAAACGCCGCGGTGACGGTGAAAAGAAGGGCTAGAACCGTTACTAATGCCAGAACCTTTTTCATAGTAGAACCTCCCATTTTTTATTTTGAACGCTTCGCCTCTCCTGCCATAAAGCCCCGTTTTACATATGCCAGAAGCAGTGCTATGCGCACAAATCGCGTTAACTCTGCTTTGTTACGCCGGATGCCAGATTCATGATGTTTTCCTGATCGAAGTCGGAAAACTCCAGCGAGCCTTGTATTCTCCCCTCATACATAACGACGATGCGGTGGCTCAGGCTGATCAGTTCTGGCAGCTCGGAGGAAATCAGGATGATGCTGATGCCTTCCGCCGCCAGTTGGTTGATGATGCTGTAGAACTCCGCTTTGGCGCCAACATCAATGCCGTGCGTCGGCTCATCCAGAATCAGGATGCGCGGCCGTATGGACAGCATCCTTCCCAGAAGCACTTTCTGCTGGTTGCCGCCGGAAAGCGTGCTGATGCGGGTTTCCTGCGACGGGGTTTTCACGTTGAGATCGCCAATGAAGCGTTCCGCGTTTTCATTCTCCATTTTCCGCGACATGAAAGCGCCTTTTCGGAGCTTGCGCCAGCTGGCCGCGTTAACGTTGTCCCGCACGGTGTGCAGCTGCAAAATTCCTTTGAGCTTACGATCTTCCGACACCATTCCCATGCCGTGCCGCACCGCATCCTTCGGGGACCGGATTTGTATCTTCTGCCCGTCGATCCATAAATTGCCCGTATGGTTACTGTTGTATCCGTACACGCACTCCATCAGTTCGGTGCGGCCCGATCCCACAAGGCCGGCAAAGCCGAGTATCTCTCCCTTGTGCAGGGTAAAGCCCGCGTCGCACACCTTCCGGTTATAGCAAAACTGTTTGGCTTCCAGAACAACATCCGTTGTACGGGTTTGCGCCCTGCGATGGATTTCCTCCTCCGTGCGCTTGGGAACGTTGCTGTCCAGCGTGCGGCCGACCATCATGGTAATCAACTGCGGAATCGTAATGTCCTTTACAGGGAAGGTGCCGATGTATTCCCCGTCTCGCAGCACCGAGCAGACGTCTGCAATCTCGAACACTTCTTCCAGATGGTGCGAGATGAAAACAATCGCAACGCCCTTTTGCTTCAGGTCGCGGATGATATTCATCAGGATGTCGGTTTCCTTCACGGTCAGGGCGGCCGTCGGTTCGTCCATGAAGATGATATCGGGGTTCTCGCTGAGCGCCTTCGCGATTTCAATCAGCTGCTTTTCCGAGGAACTGAGGTCTTTGAGGTATGACGTTATGCTGATGTGGGAAATCTTCAGCCGGTCCAACAGCTCCCGGGAGGCCTTCATCATTGCGGGCTTGTCTACAAACATGCCTTTTTTAATGAAGTGCCCCAAAAAAATGTTTTCGTAGACGGTCAGGTGCTGGACCAGAGAATTCTCCTGGTGGATCATCGCAATGCCGATTTTCGAAGAATCCTCTGTTTTTTCAAAGACGACCTCCGAACCCTCGTACAGGATCCGCGATCCTTCGTCGGGCTTGAACAGCCCGCTGAGGATGTTGAGGAGCGTCGATTTCCCGGCTCCGTTTTCGCCGATCAGCGCATGCACTTCCCCGCACCGGAACGCAAGGTTGATATCGGAAAGCGCCTTCACGCCCGGAAAGGTTTTCGATACGTTTTTCGTTTCCAGAATCACATCGTTGCCCATGTTCAGCCTTCCTTCGCTTCCAGCATCGGTCTAAGAGCGCCTTACGGCTGTATTCACAATACTGGTCACTTTCGTGGCCTTGTACTTCTTTGTGATACAGTCGATGCCAACCGCAAGGATGATCAGGAAGCCAATCGTAATTGTTTGCCACGTCGCCTTGAAATTGAGCAGGATGAAAGAGTTCTTGATTACGCCCATGATCGCCGCGCCGATCAGGATGCCGACCACCGAGCCTTCGCCGCCGCTCATGCTCACGCCGCCGATCACAACGGCCGCGATGACGTTGACCTCGATGCCGTCGCCCGCGGAGGCTTCGGCGGTCGTCAGGTTGCCGACATTCAAAACACCGGCCAGCGCGGCCATGAGGCCCGAGGCAATGTATGCCATGATCTTGATCCGATCGGAGTTGATGCCGGACAGCCTGGAGGAGCGTTCGTTATCGCCCACCGCATACAGGTTTCGTCCGAAAGCCGTCTTGCTCAGCAACACGATGCCAAGCGCGTAGACGACCAGCATGATTATAATCGACATGGGCAGCGAAAGCGTGTCGTTGATCTGGAAGGCGCCGCCGCCCAAAAAACCGACGGAATCGGGATAGTTGAACTTGACCGGGATACCGCCCGTAATGAGGAAAGCGAAGCCGCGCGTCATCATCATCATGCCCAGGGTCGCGATAAAGGGGGCGATGCCGACTTTCACGCTGAGGACTCCGTTCAGGTAGCCGATCATGGCGCCCGAGGCCAAAGCGATCGCCATCGCGATCCAGGGGTTCATGCTGTGCGACAGCATCGCAACCGTACAGGAGCTGAAAGCCAGAATGCTGCCCACGGAAAGGTCGATGCCCGCGATGATGATGACCATCGCCTGCCCGACGGACATAATGCCGACCATTGAAATCTGCCGGAGAATGTTGATGATGTTCTGGGGCTTGATAAATTTGCTGGTCATCATGCTGATGACAATGCAAAGCACGATGAAAATAACAAAAATACCAACTTCCTGCCTGACGAACAATCCTCTGAGTTTCCTTCGCAATTGAGTACCCTGATCGTTTCTGTCCATAATACCGCTTAGCTCCTTTAGCTTTATCGGATAGCGCGAAGGTATTCCTTCGCCAACGCAGTGATTTTCTCAAATTCCCCAGCCGCAATCCACTGGCGATTCACCAGGTTGCCGCCCACGCCGATCCCGCTGCAGCCGGCTGCGATAAATTCCGCAGCATTCTTTTCGTTTACACCGCCGACGGCCAACATGGGGATGTGGTTGAGCGGCGCCCGGATGGCCCGGATGTATTCCGGCCCCAGCTGCGCCGAGGGGAACACCTTCACAAAATCAGCGCCCGCGTTATAGCCCGTTATCACTTCCGTAGGCGTCAACGCGCCGGGAAGCGAAACCATGCCCAGTTCCCGGGTTTTTGCAATCACCGCCTGATTGGTGTCCGGTGATACGATAAACTGTCCTCCCGCCTGGTATGTTTTCTCTACCAGTTCCACCGATGTCACCGTACCGGCGCCCACAACCATTTCCCGCCCGAACGCGTCCCGGAGCGAGCGGATCGACGCGGCGGTCTTTTCCCACAGGTCGGGGTGCTGCTGATCGAAGGTGACCTCGATCATGCCGATCCCGCCCGCAAGCAGTGCCCTGCCCAGTGCAACAGCCTGTTCGTTATAAACGCCGCGCACTATTGTTATAATTTTTCGTTGGTAAACTTCCTGGATAATTTCCGAGCGCATTACGAAACCCTCCATTTTATTCGGTTTCAATTTACCCTTTTCTATATGTGCGTTGCCTTTGCCCGTTGTAGCGACTCACTTTTTTGGTATTTCATTCCGTATCGTGGTATGCACATTATAGCAATAGTATACTTTGCTGTCAACCCCTCCGGAGAAAAAAACATCGGGGAATGTTCCCCGTGCCTTCGTGGTGCTCAAGTGCCTTTTTCTCTTTGAACTTTTCCGCTGGCAGAATTTGCAGTCCGCATTGCAATATGATATGATATTTGCGGATTTTAAGAGTTGAAATGCTTCGCTTGGAGGAAATCTGCATGGCAGAACGGGCAAATCCTGTTCAATCAATTGATCGCGTATTTGACATCATAGAGTTACTGTCCTCCTACCCGCGCGGGTTGCTGCTTTCTGATATCGCCCTTCCTGTAAACCTGCCGAAAAGCACGGTCCACCGTCTGCTCCTGTCCCTGATCGAACGGGGATACGTCGTCAAAGAGCCAGACATGGGCCGTTACCAGTTAACCATAAGAATGTTCGAGGTCGGAAGCCGTGCAATCGACGTCTTAAACATTATGACAATTGCACGCCCTTATTATGAACATCTGGCCGATATTACGCAGGAGATCATCCATCTTGTGAAGCGGGATGGAGAGGATGTGGTCTATCTGGCGAAAATTGACGCTTCTTCCGCCACCGTCCGCACAAGCTCCACCATCGGCATGCGCAGTAAAATGTACTACACCGGCGTGGGCAAGGCGATTCTGGCCAATCTGCCTACCGATGAGGCCCGCCGCATCTGGGATTCGAGCGATATCCAGCGTTTTACGCCCAACACGATCACAACCTGGGACGTGCTGGCAGCTGAGATGGAGAAGATTCGCACGCTGGGCTACGCGACCGATAACGAGGAGCACGAACCCGGCGTACGCTGCGTGGCTGCGCCGATTTTCGACTGTTATTCCAGGCCGGCATATGCCATGAGCATTTCCGCCCCCATTACGCGGATGAGCGACGCCGATATCTTGCGGTATGCGCCCATGCTGGTTTCCACCGCAAGGGAAATATCGCATTACCTCGGTTACTCCAGCAAATCGTTATAGCAAACACAGATTCACAATTACACAAAGCACATTCTTAGGAACACCTTATCCCTTGGCAGTTTATGCCCCGTCTCCGGTAATCTGCTAAAAATATGAACCAGTCTGCTAAAGACGGTTTGCAAAGAAGTGCCCCTCGCGTCCCAAAACTGACAAGGAGCGTTTTTTACATGCGCTGGCATTACCCGGAAGCAACCTTCTAAGAATAAACATTCACCCTGTATGGCTGGATTGTCCGCCTTGTGATATAACAATTATAGATCCAGTATAATTAAGGACCTGTTGAAAAAGTGGATGAAAAGCGCCAAGAATGGTAAAATTGAGCCATGGAGACGAGGTACATGATGGGACGAAAAAGCGGTCAGATTGAGATGCTGATCTTCAATCCGGAGGATATTATACCTAAAAACCATATTCTTCGGAAAATTAATAGGATCGTGTCTTTCGAATGCATCTATGAACTGCTAGAACCGACCTACTCGAACACAGGCCGTCCGTCTATTGACCCTGTGAGCCTTGTTAAGATGCTCCTGATCGGGTACTTGTTTAGGATTAAAAGCGAACGGCGTCTGGTTAACGAAGTTGCCCTGAACATTGCTTACCGATGGTTTTGCGGCTTTAACATCACAGATAGCATACCAGACCACTCGACGTTCTCAAAGAACCGCATCAGTCGGTGGAAAGAAAGCAATCTTTTTGAGAAAGTGTTTGTTTATATCGTGCAGGAGTGTATTCGCCATAAACTGGTCGACGGCGATGAAATGGTAGCCGATGGTACCTATATCCCGGCGAATGTTGCTCAAAATAGTTGGGTGGATGTCGAAACCAGGGTTGAACTCAGCATGCAGAGCTACCTAAATGATCTGGATGCGGAATTTACGCAGCAACCCGGATTTAAAGCGCCGTTGCCCAAGGAAATTGCAAAGACACGCACCACAAGCACCACAGATCCCGATTGCGGATATATGAATCATGGGACAAAGCATGGCGTCGGTTATTTGGCTGAGACTACTGTGGACAGTAAACACGGGATTATCACGGGAATGGATGTTTACCCGGCAAACGAAAAAGAAAGTCTGATCGTTCTTCGTCATCTGGAAAAACAAAT